>NZ_RZPB01000333.1:0-6382 GCF_003998535.1 Mesorhizobium sp. M7A.F.Ca.AU.002.02.1.1
ATGAAGGGCAAGGACGGTCACGAGATTCAGCATTTCGCTATGTCTAAACAAAATTGAACGTCTAGGAATTTCTCTTGTTTCTTGAACTCTCTCCATCTCTTTCACTGTTTCCTTGGAAACCAGTTCTTCGTCCTCGCTGGATACGAAGGCTAAAAAGCGCGATGGCGAATATGCGTAGAACAACTGGCCAGTCGCTTCGAAAAACTCGTGCCTGAGTTCAGGCCTTGGTCCCAGGGTCTTGCCATCATGTCGTGCCCACCAGTCTTCTTTGTTATCGTCAGTGACAAAAAGGACCGGAAGCTGAGCCGACTTTGCCTTGTCCTTCATTTCAGCCCAAATCAGATAATCGCCCGGACGGCCTTTGTCTTTATAACCGGGGGGGATTTTCGCATCGAAACGTCGCAGCGCTTCTTTCCGTCGCTGTTCGATGTCGACTGGTTGCTTCCCTACCTTTCCATCGAAGATGTCAGTAACGTCCTTGAAAACCGATAGAGCTTCAGGAAGCTGCTTTACGGCAGTTTCAACTTCAAGGGTCAGGCGCTCGAAGAACTTGCCGATCTCGTCCATAGAGGATCCTTGGGGCCAAGGATCGAATCTGGAGAACGCGCCAATTGCCCCTTCGACCTCATTGCGTTTCTTTAGCAGCTCATCTTTTAGCTTCTGATATGCCGCTCTATTGGTCGAATCAGCATCGCGCCCGTCTGCCTGGAACTCTGCACCGGCCTGATGAGGCAACCACAGTCTATCCCCAAATGACCTAAATGCAGCAAGGACTTCCGCCCGTCTAGCGGGCATAAATCTGAATAGGTGTAATAAGACATTTGTATCCGGGACCAGAAGTCCCGTCTTCCAGATCTTGTCTAATTCCTTTTTGGTGGGCTCGTAAAACCCATGAAAAATCTTCCGCATCCAACCCCCCGGAGTCGAAGCCATTACAACATCGCTGTGAACATTGAAGCAAGCGAGACTTGTAGAGAAATGCCTTTCGAAACCTTTTCTTACCGTGTGAACGGCTCGCTATTGTCGAATGGTAGCGTATAGCGGAATCCTGAATGGTTGCGGTCCCACGTGCCCTAGAATGTCAGAATGCTCCGATGGTGCGGGGAAGTAGGAGGTGGCGATCACAGCCGCTATCATCTGCGCAATAGCCTACTAGGCTAGCATCGCCGCCGAATAGCTGGTGATAAATGCGGCCGGGAGGCGCGAGCCAGTCAAGCGGTTTCAGGCCTTGCCAAATCCCCCCGGCGTCGGCGTCGTCAGGATGACGGCGTCGCCGGCCTGCAACATGGTCTGGTCGCAGGCTTTCAGCAGGTCGATCGTGCCGTCCTTGCGGCGGATCTTGGTCGAGCCGACCTCGCCGTCGCCGCCTCCGTCCAGCCCTTGCGGCGGCCGGTTGCGGTGCGAGGACAGGATCGCGCATTCCATCTTTTCGAGGAAGCGGATGGTGCGTTTGGTGCCGTCGCCGGCGCTCCATCTGCCCTTGCCGCCGGAATCTTTCCGGATGTGGAAATCCTCGAGCAGAACGGGAAAGCGCAGCTCCAGCACTTCGGGATCGGTGAGGCGCGAATTGGTCATGTGGGTGTGGACGCCGGAGGTGCCGGCAAAGCCGCGGCCCGAGTTCATCCGGCCGGCCGGCGAGCCGGAGCAGATCGTCTCGTAATATTGATACGTCTTGTTGCCGAAGGTCAGGTTGTTCATCGTGCCTTGGGCGTTGGCCATGGCGCCCATGGCGCCGAACAGCGCGTTGGTGACATGCTGCGAGGTCTCGACATTGCCGGCGACGACGGCGGCGGGGTAGGCGGGTTTCAGCATGCAGCCATCGGGAATGATGATGTTGATGGGCCGCAGGCACCCGGCATTCATCGGGATCATATCCTCGACCATGACGCGGAAGGCGTAGAGCACGGCGGCGCGGGCCACCGGCTCGGGCGCGTTGAAATTGTTCTTCATCACCGGCGAGGTGCCGGTGAAGTCTACCGTCGCCTCGCGCTTTTGCCGGTCGACCGTGATCTTCACCTTGATGATCTGGCCGGTGTCGGTCGGGTATTCGTACTCAGAACTATCCGGCAGCCGCTCCAGCACGCGGCGCACGCTTTCGGCGGCATTGTCCTGGACATGGCCCATATAGGCCTCGACGACATCGAGGCCGAAATGGGCGACCATCTTGCGCAGTTCGGCTACGCCCTTTTCGTTGGCGGCGATCTGCGCCTTGAGGTCGGCGATGTTCTGGTGCGGATTGCGGGCCGGATAGCGGTGATCGGTGAGCAGCGTTTCCAGCTCCTTCTCGCGGAAGCGGCCACGGTCGACGATGCGGAAATTGTCGAACAGCACGCCTTCCTCGTCGACCGTGGTGGCGAGCGGCGTCATCGAGCCGGGTGCCGTGCCGCCGATATCGGCGTGATGGCCGCGCGAGGCGGCCCAGAACAGGATTCTTTCCTTGGCATCATCGAAGACCGGCGTCACGACAGTGATGTCCGGCAGATGCGTGCCGCCATTGTAGGGTGCGTTGAGGGCAAAGACGTCGCCGGGGTGGATGTCGCCGGAATTCAGCCGGATGATGGTTTCGACCGAGCGGTCCATCGAGCCGAGATGCACCGGCATGTGCGGCGCATTGGCGACCAGCGCGCCGGTCCGGTCGAAGACGGCGCAGGAAAAATCCAGCCGTTCCTTGATGTTGACGGAATAGGCGGTGTTCTGCAGCGTGACGCCCATCTGCTCGGCGATCGACATGAAGAGGTTGTTGAAGACCTCCAGCATGACCGGATCGGCCTCGGTGCCGAGCGCTGCCTGCCGGCGCTTTTTCTCGACGCGGTGCAGGAGCACGTGGTTCCTGGCGGTGATTTCGGCCAGCCAGCCCGGCTCGATGACGATTGTCTGGTTCGGCTCGATAATCAAGGCAGGTCCCGCAACCCTGTTTCCCGGCTTCAGCGCCTCGCGGCGGAAGATGGGTGAAGTGCGCCACTCTCCCTCGGTGAAGATTTCGCGGGTCTGTGAAGGGCTTACGGCAAGGTCTTCGGTTCGCGATTCAGTTTCGTCGCGCCCAGTGCCGCCGGTGTCGGTGCCTTCGACGCCGACGGTCTCGACGATCATCGGCTTGTCGTCATAGACGAAACCGAACTGCGCCTTGTGGGCGATTTCAAAATCGCGCCTGGCCTGGAAAATCGAATCCGCCTCGAAATTCACCGGCAGTGTCGTGTCGGTGCCGTCGTAGCGAATGTGCAGCACCGGCTTCGTGGCGACCGTATCCTCGCCGATGCCTTGCGCCGCGAGTTCTGCGACAACGGCTTTCCTCAAGATGGCAATGAGGTTGCCGATCTCCGTTCTGGACTCTTCGGCAAGCGGTTTCAGCAGCGCCTGCTGGCGCGAGGCAAAGACCGAGGACAGGCCGATGCCATAGGCCGACAGAAGACCTGAGAAGGGATGGATCAGCACCGCTTCCATGCCGAGCGCATCGGCGACCAGGCAAGCGTGCTGGCCGCCGGCGCCGCCAAAACAGTTCAAGAGATATTCGGTGACGTCGTAGCCGCGCTGCACGGAGATCTTCTTGATGGCATTGGCCATGTTTTCGACGGCGATGGTGACGAAGCCCTCGGCGACAGACTCGGGCGACCGGCCGTCGCCGATTTCGGCGGCGAGTGCGGCGAATTTTGCCCGTACCGTCTCGACGTCGAGCGTCTGGTCCTGGCCGGGTCCGAAAATGGCCGGGAAGAAATCGGGCTGCAGCTTGCCCAGCATCACATTGGCGTCGGTGACGGCGAGCGGGCCGCCGCGCCGGTAGGCTGCCGGGCCGGGATTGGCGCCAGCCGAATCCGGCCCGGCCCGGAAGCGGCCGGCCTCGTAATGCAGGATCGAGCCGCCGCCGGCGGCGACGGTATGGATGCGCATCATCGGCGCGCGGATGCGCACGCCGGCGACCTCGGTGTCGAAGGCGCGCTCATATTCGCCGTCATAGTGAGCGACGTCGGTCGAGGTGCCGCCCATGTCGAAACCGATGACCTTGTCGAAGCCGGCGAGCCTGGCCGTCTCGACCATGCCGACGACACCGCCGGCTGGTCCTGACAGCAGTGCGTCCTTGCCCTGGAACATGTCGGCGGCGGTGAGACCGCCCGACGACATCATGAACATCAGGCGGGGGAATCGATCGCTCTCCCCCACAAGAGGGGAGCTTGGCGCCGCACCCAACTCTCCCGCCACCCTTTGCACATAGCGCGATAGGATCGGCGACAAATAGGCGTCGACCACCGCGGTGTCGCCGCGGCCGACCAGCTTGATCAGCGGCGAGACCTCATGGCTGACCGAGACCTGGCTGAAACCGAGTTTGCGGCAGACTTTCGCCACCGCCTTCTCGTGCTCGGGGTATTTCCAGGCGTGCATGAAGACGATGGCGACCGCATCGATGCCATCGGCCCTGGCCTGTTCGATCGCCGGCCGGCAGGCGGCGATATCGAGCAATTGTTCGACGCAGCCATCGGCGCGCACACGCTCGTTGATTTCGATGACGCGCTCGTAGAGCTGTTCGGGAAGGATGATCTCCTTGGCGAAGATGTCCGGGCGCGCCTGGTAGGCGATCTTCAGCGCATCGCGGAAGCCCTTGGTGATGAGCAAAAGCACGCGGTCGCCCTTGCGCTCCAGCAGCGCATTTGTGGCGACCGTGGTGCCCATCTTGATGTCGCCGATCAGGCCGCTCGGGATCGTGTCGCCGGCCGACAAGCCAAGAAGGTCGCGAATGCCCTGGATGGCGGCATCGTTATAGGCTTCGGGATTTTCGGAGAGAAGCTTGCGCGGGTGCAGCCCGCCCTCCGGATCTCGGCCGATGATATCGGTGAATGTGCCGCCGCGGTCGATCCAGAAATCCCATTTTTCGGTCATGACAGCCCCTGGCGCTCTTCTGTTCGATCGGTGTTTCGGCACATGCTGTTAGTTCGCTACGGCCTGAGCGGCAATCGCAAATGAACCAGACGATGTTACATGCGGAAACGCAACGTTACGAAACTCATGGCCGGCTGACGCATTTGTCCTTCGACCGCTCACGGCAACGTGAGCGTGTGTTGAAGGAGAGACAAATGAAAAAGCTCATTCTCGCGTCCGTTTCCGGTTTGGCTTTGCTTGGCGTCGCCGCCTGCAGTGACAGCGGTACGGACAACACCACCACCCAGAGCACCAACCCGCCGGCCGCCGAGGAACCGATGAAACCGGCCACCCCGGAAGCCACGCCGCCGGCCGCGACGCCTCCGGCAACGGATAATTCGACCACGAAGAGCATCACACCCGAGAAGCCCGCCGAGCCGGCTCCGGCAACACCAGCTCCTGCGCCCGCGCAGTAGTGAGCAAGCAGTACTTCTTGTGATGAATGAGGAAGGTCGGCTCGCGCCGGCCTTTCTCATGTCGTCCGAGCGCCGTGGGCCAATCCCTCTCGCGCGCCGGATCGATTTGTCGCGCAAAGCCTGCGGCACTGTCCCGGCTTGATAGGAGGGAGCGGTGGCTCTAAGAAGCAGGCCATGTCGATTTGGGATCGCCTCGGCGAGTTCATCACCCGCGTTTCATCCTCAACCTCGTCGGGTGTCGTCGACGTTGTCGAGGCTGTGCGCACGGTTTTCTCCGGCGATGCGGATTTGCGCCGGCGTGTCGCCTTTTCGGTGGCGATGATCGCGCTGTCGGCCAAGATGGCCAAGGCCGATGGCATCGTCACCCAGGACGAGGTGCGCGCCTTCCAGGAGATATTCGAAGTGCCGCCGAAGGAGACGCGCAATGTGGCGCGGCTGTTCGATCTCGCCCAGCGCGACGTGGCCGGTTTCGAAACCTATGCCGAGCGGATGGCCCAGATGTGCGGTTCGGGGCATTCCAACTGCGTGATGCTTGAAGACATACTCGACGGTCTGTTCCACATTGCCAAGGCCGACGGGCTGGTGCACGAGCGCGAAGGCCATTTCCTGCACCGCATCGCCGAGATTTTCCGCATCGACGAAGCGCATTACGAAGCCATCATGGCCCGGCACGTCAATCTCGGCGCCGGGGATCCCTATGTCGTGCTGGGCATCGAGCGCGGCAAGCCGTTCGAAGAGGTCAGGAAACGCTATCGCAAGCTGGTTTCCGACAATCATCCGGATCGGCTGATCGCGCGCGGCCTGCCTCAGGAATTCATCAAGATCGCGACCACCAGGGTGGCGGCGATCAATGCCGCCTACGAGATGATCGAGCGGGGCCTGCGCCACGCATGAGCGGCTTTCTGCCCGACGAGCCACGTGCCGAAGTCAGGGTATCGCCGAATTTCGGCCCGCGGCGCGAGACAACACCCAGGCCCGACATGATCGTGCTGCACTACACAGGCATGGCGACCGGCGCCGGGGCCGAGGCCTGGCTTTGCGATCCGGCCAGCGAGGTC
>NZ_RZPB01000334.1:0-6356 GCF_003998535.1 Mesorhizobium sp. M7A.F.Ca.AU.002.02.1.1
CTGGCCATGGGTGTTGCCGGCGTGTTCTTCGACGGTACGCCGCTGCCGATGGTGGCCGGCATCACGCTCTGCGCGGTGATTTCCTTCACGCTGGCCAAGGTCACGCTCGGCCGCTCTCGCGAGGCCGTCGAGGCGCCGGCCGAGTAGTAGACTTTCGATGAGAACGAAGGGGCCGGCTCATGCCGGCCTCTTTGCCATTGGGCGCGGACAGTTCCGTCCGAAAGGCGTTGACGACGCCCGGTTTCGGCTGTAGCAGCGATGGTCATGATGATCGCAACGGCTCTCGTGGTGGTAGGAAAGCGCATGGGCAGGATGGTGTAACCATCCGGCGATAGCCACCCATGCGCGGTAAACAGGCTCCTGACGGGGCCTTTTTTTATGCCCGAAATCCGGGCGATGCCCCGTCAATCATCCTCATCACGCAATACACCACGGATCAGAACCATGACGGGCGAGAACCCTATTCAAACCGCGAGCAAGCGCATGACAGGCGCGGAGATCGTTCTCCATGCACTCAGAGACAATGGCGTAGAGCATGTCTTCGGCTATCCTGGCGCCGCCTTGCTGCCGATCTACGACGAGATATTCCAACAGGATGACATCAAGCATATCCTCGTGCGCCATGAGCAAGGTGCGGGCCATGCCGCCGAAGGCTATGCACGGTCTACGGGCAAGGTCGGCGTCATGCTCGTCACATCCGGTCCAGGCACGACAAATGCGGTAACGCCACTGCAGGATGCGCTTATGGATTCGGTGCCGATCGTCTGCCTGACAGGACAGGTGCCGACAACGCTGATCGGCTCCGATGCCTTTCAGGAATGCGACACGGTCGGCATTACGCGGCCCTGCACCAAGCACAATTCGTTGGTCAAGGACGTCAACGAACTGGCGTCAACGATCCACAGGGCTTTTCACATCGCCAAGTCCGGACGACCGGGACCTGTCCTCGTCGACATGCCAAAGGACGTCCTGTTTGCCACCGGCGTGTACACGCCGCCCTCGGATGCTGCTGCACTGAAGAGCTGTCGGCCGACGGTGGAGAGCGACATCAACGAGATCGGCAAGGCGATAGAGTTGATGGCCAATGCCCGTCGTCCAGTCATTTATACCGGCGGTGGCATCGTCAATTCCGGCATGGAGGCATCGAGACTGCTGCGGGAGCTTGTCGAACTGACTGATTTCCCGATCACCTCGACCCTCATGGGGCTTGGCGCATATCCGGCATCCGGCAAGAACTGGCTGAAAATGGTCGGCCTGCACGGATCGTACGAAGCGAACATGGCCATGCATGAGTGCGACGTTATGCTCTGCATCGGCGCCCGCTTTGACGATCGCGTGACTTCGCGCGTGGAGGCTTTTTCACCGAGCTCAAGGAAGATCCATGTCGATATCGATCCGTCCTCGATCAACAAGACCGTCCGTGCCGACGTCGGCATTCAGGGCGATGCCGGCAAGGTGGTGGACAGCCTGGTTCGCTCATGGCGTGCGCTGCCGCAAAACCCTGACAGAAGACGCCTCGACGAATGGTGGAAACAGATCGCGCGCTGGCGCGGGCGCAACTCCTTCTCTTACGAAATGAGCAACGAGGTGATCATGCCGCAATACGCGGTCGAGCGTCTCTACGCGCTGACGAAGGATCGCGACACCTACATTACGACCGAAGTTGGCCAGCATCAGATGTGGGCGGCCCAGTTCTACGGTTTCGAAAAGCCGCGTCGCTGGATGACGTCGGGCGGCCTTGGTACGATGGGCTATGGCTTGCCGGCGGCATTGGGCGTGCAGATCGCGCACCCGGAAAGCCTTGTCATCGATATTGCCGGCGACGCATCTGTCCAGATGACGATGAAAGAGATGTCGGCGGCGGTTCAGTACAATGCGCCTATCAAGATATTCATCTTGAACAACTCTTACATGGGCATGGTTCGCCAGTGGCAGCAAATGCTTCACGGAAACCGCCTGGCGCATTCCTATTCCGAAACTTTGCCCGATTTCGTCAAACTGGCTGAAGCGTTCGGTGCGGTCGGCATACGTTGTGAGAAGCCGGCCGACCTCGATGATGCGATTCAGGAAATGATCGATGTAAACCGGCCGGTGCTCTTCGACTGCCGTGTTGCCGAACTCGCCAATTGCCTTCCGATGATCCGGACGGGCAGAGCCCATAATGAGATGCTCTTGCCCGGCGAGACCTTCGCCAGTGCAACCGATGAGATCGGCCAGGGACTGGTATAGACCCCAGAGCGGGATGCATTCGAATTGAATAGTGCATCCCGCTCGATTGCGTCCGACTTCAAGGCTACACCCCGGTTTGCGCCAGCACGAAGCGCAGCCGCGCCTCGACGGGGGCCAGCGGCAACGGAACCATCTCATAGCCCAGTTCCGTATAGACGCCGACCAGCGCATGGTGGGTACGCTCGGCCTCGTCGAGCGTATGCCTGCGCTCTTTGTCCTGCGCGAAGATCTCCGGCCAAAGCGGGGCGACGAAGACGCGCCGATGATAGCGGAAGCGCTCTGCGGCAGCGTGGGCGTGTTCGGGTATCGGCAGGCCGCTCAGGCTGAGATAGCCGAGCGTGTCCGGAACGCCTCGATCGAAAAAAACAGGACGCCCGGTCTGTTCTAGCGCAATTTGATACGAGCGCATCTCCCATGACAGCATCAACTCGGCAAACAGGGCGCGATCGTGCCAGGGCAAAGCGGGTCCGCCAATGGCGGACTGGTCGCGGATAATACCACGCCCGGCTTCGACCGAGGCGGCAAAGCCTGCCCGGCGCAGGGCTTCGATCAAGGTGGTCTTGCCGGAGCCGGGACCGCCGGTCAGCACAAAAAAGCGATCGGAATCGTTTTGCATGTTTTGTCCATGGAGAGGGAGCACGCGGCAGGGCGCGTTCGCGGCGGAACTGCCGTCGCGCATGCTGGATATCCGAGGAGGGGAGAAGTGGAGGTTTCTGTTGCCAGGTACCTCCGAACCCCGCCTAGAAGTGCGAACCTCTAGGGCTTGATTTGAAGCTATCGCACCGCTTACGCGGCGAGACGTGCTTCCGCATAGTTGTCATTTGCAACTACAGGTTTAGCCCGATGACGGTGGTACCATGCCGGGCAAAAGTACGATCTTTACACCTTCGTCGATCCTATTTCGCCCCCAGCAAAAACCGCTCTGTCGTCAACAGCGGCTTTTGGTGGAGGCGCCGGGTACCGCCCCCGGGTCCGAACGGCTTATTTCATCGCCCATTTATCGCCATAGTCGGTCAAGCCGACAAACCGAATATAGGGGGCGATCGCAGGAAATGAAAGGCCGCAATGGCACTTTGTCCCCGTGTCAAAACCGCAAGTCCGAAGGGTTGACTTGAGCGCGGTCTCAACCGAAGCTTTGCCCCGGTGAGGAGTTACCGACATAGCGCACAAGTTGCAGCAGCGCGCCACAGCCCTCATCGATCGGATCCGTGGCGCCGACGAGGGGAATTTTGATGGCCGACTATCTTGCAGACGTGAAGAAATACGATGCCTCGGCGAGTGCCGACGTGGTCGACAAAATCGTGAAGCATCTTGGCATTGCGCTTCGGAACCGCGATTCCTCGCTGGTGTCTTGCACCGATCCGAAGGAACTGGAGCGCGTCAAGGCTGGCTGGGTTGCCAAGAAGCTCGGCATATCGGACGACAGCAAGGCCGACGCTTCGATCGAGAAGGTCTGCAAGGCGATGGCCGCCGACAACACCAAGAACCGGGTTACCTTCTACTACCTGGTTGCCAAGGACCTGGGTAAACTCGGCTCCCTCTGACGGCCGCGCTTCAATTCGCCGGGCTGGCGCGGTCCATGCGCCAGCCGGTGATGTTGTTGGGGACTGACTGGCTTCGGGCATAGCTTGCGCGCTGCTTTGTGGTGTTCGATCGCCCGTCTGTCAGTTATGATGGCTGGACAACCGAATCGAGCCGGAACCGATGCGCCAGTATCTCGACCTCCTGCAGCACGTGCTGGACAACGGCGCCGACCGCGGCGACCGCACCGGCACCGGAACGCGCTCCGTCTTCGGCTACCAGATGCGTTTCGACCTGGCGCGCGGCTTTCCCGTCACCACAACCAAGAAGCTGCATCTCAAGTCGATCATCCATGAGCTTCTGTGGTTCCTGGCCGGCGACACCAACATCAAATATCTCACCGACCATGGCGTCTCGATCTGGGACGAATGGGCCGACGAGAATGGCGATCTCGGCCCGGTCTACGGCAAGCAGTGGCGTTCCTGGCCGGACGGCCATGGCGGCTCGATCGACCAGATCGCGAATCTTCTCAAGGAGATACGCAGAAATCCTCAATCGCGGCGGCTGATTGTTTCGGCATGGAACCCAGCCGAGGTGGAAGCGATGGCGCTGCCGCCCTGCCACTGCCTGTTCCAGTTCTATGTTTCGGAAGGGCGGCTTTCCTGCCAACTCTACCAGCGTTCCGCCGATATCTTCCTTGGCGTGCCGTTCAACATCGCGTCCTATGCCCTGCTGACCTTGATGGTGGCGCAGGTGACAGGGCTGAAACCCGGCGATTTCGTCCACACACTTGGCGATGCGCACCTCTACTCGAACCATTTCGAGCAAGCACGCGAACAGCTGCGGCGCACGCCGAGGACGCTGCCGACGATGTGGATCAATCCGGAGGTGAAGGACCTCTTCGCCTTCCGTTTCGAGGATTTCCGGCTGGAAAACTACGTCGCCGACGCGTCGATCAAGGCGCCGATCGCGGTCTAAGGCCGCAAATTTCAGTCGATGCCGACCATCACGTCCGAGGCTTTGACCACGGCATAGGCCTGCTTGCCCTTTTCGAGCTTGAGATCGGCGACGGCCTCGTTGGTGATCGAGGCGGTGACGATGGCGCCGCCGCCAATGTCGATCCTGACATGCGAGGTGGTGGCTCCCTTGACGATCTCGGCGATCGTTCCCTTGAGGACGTTGCGGGCGCTGATCTTCACCGGAGTTTCCTTTCCAAGGTTTCTTTTCCCGGTCTTACCAAAACAATTGGTGTCGTACAGACGCTTTCATGAGGCGCCGGGCCTTCCCTTGTTATATTCATACGGATATATCGGTCAGCAGGCTTCGAGCCGGCCGGATTTCAAACCAGGGAGAGTTTTCCATGACGCGCACAGGTTTTGGATCTAGGGCGATCGCCATTGGCGGTTTGGCTGCGGCGCTGATGGCAGTCGTGCCGGCAGCGCATGCGGAAGACAAGGTGGTGGTGTTTGCCGCAGCCAGCCTCAAGGACGCGCTCGACGCGGTGAACAAGGCCTGCGAGGTCGATGTCGGCGAGGCGGCGACTGTCTCCTATGCCGCGAGCTCGGCGCTGGCCAAGCAGATCGAGGGCGGGGCGCCTGCCGACGTCTTCATCTCGGCCGATCTCGACTGGATGAAATATCTCTCCGACAAGAAGCTGACCAAGCCGGACACCGAAGTGAAGCTGCTCGGCAATCAGATCGTGCTGGTGGCGCCGAAGGACTCGGCGGTCGACACCAGGATCGAGAAGGGTTTCGACCTCGCCAAGCTGATCGGCGACGGCAAGCTCGCCATGGGAGATTTCAAGGCGGTGCCGGCCGGCAAATACGGCAAGGCCGCGCTTGAATCGCTCGGCGTCTGGTCCTCGGTCGAGGGCAAGGTGGCGCAGGCCGAAAACGTGCGCGCGGCGCTGAAACTGGTTTCGACGGGCGAAGCCGCCCTTGGCATTGTCTATGCCACCGACGCGCATGCCGAAAAGGGGGTCAAGGTGATCGGCACCTTCCCGGAGGATTCGCATCCGCCGATCATCTATCCGGTTGCCCAGACCGCCGATTCGAAGGACAAGGATACGCCGGCTTTCCTGAAATGCCTGCAGTCGGCCAAGGCGGCCGCGCTGTTCAAGGATCAGGGATTTACCGTGCTCGCGCCGAGCAACTGAGTTCCAAGGGGCACTATGAACTGGCTGCTGGACCTCACTCCCGACGAATGGAATGCGGTCCGGCTGTCCATCAAGGTGGCAACGGTGGCGATGCTCGCCAGCCTGCCGCCGGGCATCTTGATCGCGCTTCTGCTTGCCCGGGGACAGTTCTGGGGCAAGACGGTTCTCAACGGGCTGGTGCATCTGCCGCTGATCCTGCCGCCGGTGGTGACCGGCTATCTGCTGCTGCTCACCTTCGGCCGGCGCGGTCCGGCCGGTGCCTTCCTGGCCGAGCATTTCGGCATCGTCTTCTCCTTCCGCTGGACAGGTGCGGCGCTGGCTTGCGGCGTCATGGGCTTTCCCCTGATGGTGCGGGCGATCCGGCTGTCGATCGAGGCGGTGGACCGTAGGATGGAAGCGGCGGCGGGAACGCTCGGCGCCAATCCGCTCTGGGTGTTTGCCACCATCACGC
>NZ_RZPB01000335.1:0-6347 GCF_003998535.1 Mesorhizobium sp. M7A.F.Ca.AU.002.02.1.1
GCATGAAGCGCATCTTGGCCGCCTGGTTGACAATCTGCTCCATGGCAAGCGTGGCGAAATCGGAAAACTGGAACTCGAAGATCGGCCGCATGCCGGTGAGCGCAGCCCCAACCGCAACGCCCGCGCCGCCCAGTTCCGAAATCGGCGTGTCGATGACGCGGTCAGCGCCGTAACGTTCGACCAGGTCGCCGGTGACCTGGAAGGCGCCGCCATAGACGCCGATATCCTCGCCCATCAGGAAAACGCGCTCGTCCATGTCCATGGCGATCGCCATGGCCTCCTGGATCGCCTGGGCGTAGCTCAGTTCACGCACCATCGCGTCCATCACGCCTGCTCCGTATACACGTAATTTCCCGTCTCGCTGATATCGGGCGATGGGCTCGCCTTGGCGAACTCGATGCCCTCGGCGATCTCTTGCGCCACGGCATCGCGAATGGCCTCGATGCCCTTGTCGTCGATGAAGCCGAATTCCCTGAGCTCGCTTTCGAACAGGGTGATCGGATCGCGGTTCGACATCCAGTCCTCGATCTCTTCCTTGGTGCGATAGCGGTTGCGGTCGCTCTTGGAATGGCCGCGATGGCGATAGGTCTTGGACTCGATCAGCGTCGGCCCCTCGCCGGCGCGGGCTCGGGCAACAGCCTGATGAGACGCCTCGGCGACCTCGGAGAAGATGTTGCCGTTGACGATGACGCCGGGCATCGAATAGGCGGCGGCGCGCTCGGCGATGTTCTTGACCGCGGTCGAGCGGGCTGTCGATGTCGACATGCCGTAGCCATTGTTCTCGCAGACGAAAATGACAGGCAGCTTCCAGACCGCCGCCATGTTTAGCGCCTCGTGGAAAGCGCCTTCATTGTTGGCGCCATCGCCGAAGAACGAGACCACGACCTTGCCGGTCTTCATCATCTTGGAGGACAATGCCGCCCCCACGGCGATCGGGATACCACCACCGACGATGCCATTGGCGCCGAGATTGCCCTTGCCGACATCGGCGATGTGCATCGAGCCGCCACGGCCCTTGCAGTAGCCTGTGGTCTTGCCGAAGAACTCGGCGAACATGCGCTTGACCTCGGCGCCCTTGGCAATGCAGTGGCCGTGACCGCGATGCGTCGAGGTGATCTGGTCATCCTCGGCAAGCGGCATGCAGATGCCCATGGCGCTGGCTTCCTGGCCGATCGACAAATGCATGGTGCCATGGATGAGGCCGCGCGTGTAGCACTCCTCCGCGCCCTCTTCGAAGCGGCGGATCAGGTACATCTTGTGGAGCACCTGCTTGAGCTGCTCGGCGCTGTACTGGCGGTAGACGAAGGGCAGATTGGCGCGACTGTCAGTGACGGCTTTGCTGGCTGTGGCCATGATCACGCTCCCACGGTCCCATAGACGAGCTTGTCCTGGCGAGCGCGCAGTTCGGCGATCTTGGAGCCCGCCGCGGGCGCTGCATTCGCGTAGGTTATGAGTTCGCCCTTCTTGATCGGCGCGGTGACCGAGCCGCCCTGCAGCAGGCCGCAGGGAATGGCCTTGGCGGCGCGCGCTTCAGGCGTCGTCATGATCCAGGCGCGGTAGCAATATTCGCCGATCGCATCGAGCTTCTCGCCGGGCTTCATGTCCTTCTTGGCCACGGCGGCCACTTCGGCCACCGGCTTGGCCAGCGGCACCATGTCGGCCTTGCCGTAGAGCACGACGCGCGCGCAGGTCAGCGGCACCTCGAGCGAGGTCAGGTGATAGGGACGATGGAAAGTGAAATACGGGCCTTTGCCCATCTTCAGATCTTCCATGCGCTCGGAGATGCGCGGATGCGACATGTCGGCAACGACGAAGACGCCGGGCGCGACACCCTTGCCGATCGAATAGTCGACGACGCCGACCTTCGACAGAACGCCGCCATCCTTCTGCGGCACCAGCACCTTGGACAGTTCGCCAAGCGTCGCCGCCGGGCCATGCATGCCAGCCTTGTCTGGAACCAGGCCGGTGGCATTGGCGATTGCCGCCATCTCGACCATGGTCTTGGAGCCGTCGACGAATTCGACCAGCATGCGGACATTCATGTGCCGGCGCTTGGCTTCCTCCTCATAGTCCGGGGGAATAGCGTCGATGTTGAGCGGATTGTTCTTGCCCTTGCCGGCGGCAACGATCGGGTGACCCATGGCCGAGACGAACTCGATCAGCTCCATGCAGGAGGACGGCTCATCGCCGGCGCCCAGTGAATAGGTGACGCCGAGCCGGTCGGCCTCGCTTTTCAGATAGGCGCCGATGGTGACGTCGGCCTCGACATTCATCATCACCAGATGCTTGCCATGCTCCATGGCGCGCAGCCCGATCTCGGCGCCAACGGCGGGAACCCCGGTGGCATCGATGACGACGTCGATCAGATCATTGTTGATGACAAGGTCGGCGTCGTTGGTGACCGCGACCTTGCCGGCTTCCATCGCCGACGTCATAGCCGAAGCATTCGACACTTCGCGCGCATGCCCGGTTTCCTGGAAAGCGATATCGACGGCCTTGCTGGCAGCCGGCAGGTTCAGTTCGGAAATGGCGCCGATCTCGATGCCCGACATATGGGCGACACGAGTGACGATGTCGGTTCCCATCTCGCCCGAGCCGATCAGGCCGATGCGGATAGGCTTGCCCGACTTTGCGCGTTCCTCGAGATCGCGGGCAAGACCCGTCAACGAAACATTGGAAGCCATACCGCTCGTTCCTCCCATAATGCAGGCTTGTTCGATTGCCTGACGGGTATTGAACATCTGTATTTCTGTCAAGACTAATGTCCATATTCCCGTGCTTTTTCGGACACTTTCACCGTAGTCCGGCGGGACGAGAAAGAGGCTGGGAAACCCGATGCCGCGCAGTCGCCGTCAGTGCGCGGATGGGCATCGGTTGGGATCGTTCAGCTCAGCCAACGGCGCAGCCTGTTGCGCTGCCGTGCAATAGGCCGGCACATGCGACTGGCGGCATCTTGGCCCTCGCGGGAAGTCCTGCTCAGTGCCCCGCGAAGCCTGCCGGAGGCGGGCAACCCGCCGCGTCGATCGCAAAATCATGGAAATGCACGACCACGCCATCCGCATCGATTAAGATCACGGCATAGCCGGGTGCTTTTCTGCCAGCGCCCAGCGGCACCAGCAGGCAAACGGAACGCTTGGATTACCCTCTACTGTGCCGTCCAGCCGCCATCCATCGGCAAGGTTGTGCCGGTGACCTGCCTGGCCGCGTCCGAACACAGGAACAGCGTCAGCGCGGCGAGCTCGTCGACGGTGACGAATTCCTTGGTCGGCTGGGCGGCGAGCAGCACATCGTGCTTGACCTGTTCCTCGGTCATGCCGCGCGCCTTCATCGTGTCGGGAATCTGCCTTTCGACCAGCGGCGTCCAGACATAGCCCGGCGCGATCGCATTGACGGTGACGCCGTCGAGCGCTGCTTCGAGCGCTACCGTCTTGGTGAGGCCCGCAATGCCGTGCTTGGCCGACACATAGGCCGACTTGAACGGCGAGGCGACCAGCGCATGCGCCGAGGCGGTGTTGATGATACGGCCCCATTTGCGCGTCTTCATGCCCGGCAGTGCCGCCTTGATGGCGTAGAACGCGGCGAGCAAATTGATGCGGATGATGGCTTCCCACTTGTCATCGGGAAACTCCTCGATCGGCGCGACATGCTGGATGCCGGCATTGTTGACCAGGATATCGAGACTGCCGAAGGCAGCCTCGGCCTCATGCACCATGGCGCTGACCGCCGCGCCATCCATCATGTTGGCACCGGAGTAGCGGCACTTGACGCCGAAATCCTTCTCGATGCCGGCGCGCTCGTGCTCGATGGCAGCCGCATCGCCAAGGCCGTTGATGGTGACATTGGCGCCTTCCACGGCAAAGGCGCGGGCGATGGCCAAGCCGATGCCGCTGGTCGAGCCGGTGACGAGGGCGTTCTTCGAAGACAGGAAACCCATGATGATCTCGCAAGAGGTGGGAGGGAACGAACGGGGCCGCCTTTGTGCGCCGCACCATGACAGTGCCATAGCCATATGTCGGTGCGATTACAGGGTTGAGACGGCCGTCGACAGGCCCCTTGGGCGGCTGTCAGGCGGCTGACACGGCACTGTCATGGTGCCGTGCAACATAATCCGGAGCGCATTCGCGCAGTCATTCCTGAACCAAAATGGGGCTACAGCCTTGCAGATCGCCGATGTCGTGAAGCGCGCCTATGCGATGCCGCTGACCAACCCCTCCTTTCCGCCCGGGCCGTACCGTTTCTTCAACCGCGAATACGTCATCATCACCTACCGCACGACGCGCGAGGCGCTAGAGGCTGTCGTGCCGGAGCCGCTGGAGATCGACGAGCCGCTGGTCAAATACGAATTCATCCGCATGCCTGACTCGACCGGTTTCGGCGACTACACCGAGACCGGCCAGGTCATCCCGGTGCGCTACAAGGGCCAGCACGGCGCCTACGTCCATTCGATGTATCTCGACGACGACGCGCCGATCGCCGGCGGCCGCGAACTGTGGGGCTTTCCCAAGAAGCTTGCCAATCCCAAGATCGTGCATGAAGGCGAGGTCATCGTCGGCACGCTGCACTATGGCAGCGTTCTGTGCGCCACCGGCACGATGGGCTACAAGCACAAGAAAGCCGATCACGGCTCTGTCCTCGCTTCGCTGGCCGCGCCCAATTTCCTGATCAAGATCGTCCCGCATGTCGACGGCACGCCGCGCATCTGCGAACTGGTCCGCTACCACCTCACCGACATCACGCTGAAGGAAGCCTGGACAGCGCCCGCCGCACTCGATTTGCGGCCGCACGTCATGGCCGACGTGGCGCGGCTGCCGGTGCTCGACATCGTATCCGCCGTCCACTTCACCGCCGACCTGACGCTTGGGCTGGGCGAAGTGGTTCACGATTATCTCGCCGACCGCACCTGAGCTGCACAAGCCTTTCAGAGCCCAAACAGAAGTCGGAGACCAAAGCCGTGCTCGAACGCAATCGCAACAAGGAGGCCACCGCCACCATCGCGGAGATCTCGGCGCAGTATGACCGCGTCGCGCTGGTGTTTCAGGGAGGCGGCGCGCTCGGCGCCTACCAGGCTGGGGTGTACCAGGCATTGGCAGAGGCCGGCTGCGAGCCGAGCTGGCTTTCCGGCGTGTCGATCGGCGCCATCAATGCGGCGATCATCGCCGGCAATGAATCGAGCCGCCGGCTGCAGCGCCTCGAGCAATTCTGGCAGACGATTTCGGGTCGCAAGATCTGGGCCTATACGCCGGAAGGCGACATCTACCGTGATATCCGCAATCGCACCAGTTCGTGGATGACCATGGTCATGGGGCAGCCGGGCTTCTTCAAGCCGCGCAATCCTAACCCCTGGATGGAGCAGCCCGGCGCCGAGGGCGCCACCAGCTTCTACGACACGGCCGAGCTGAAGGAGACGCTGCAAAGCCTGATCGACTTCGACATCCTCAACGACGGCAAGAAGCGGTTGAGCGTCGGCGCGGTCAACGTCCGGACCGGCAACTTCGTCTATTTCGACACCGACAAGGTCCGCATCGAACCGGAGCACATCATGGCCAGCGGCGCGCTGCCGCCGGCGTTCCCGTCGATCCGCATCGAAGGCGAATATTACTGGGACGGCGGCATCGTCTCCAACACGCCGCTGCAATATCTGCTCGACCAGGAAGAGGACCGTTCCTCGCTGGTTTTCCAGGTCGACCTGTTCAGCGCGCGAGGCGTCCTGCCGCGCAGCATGCCGGACGTGCTGTCGCGCCACAAGGACATCATGTATTCAAGCCGCACACGGCAAAACACCGACAATTTCAAACGCATCCACGGTCTCAAGATGCGCCTGCTCGATGCACTGAAACGGGTGCCGAAGGAGTTGCGGACGCCGGCCGAGGAAGCGCTGATCGAGGACTATTCGGACGCCGGCACCGTCAACATCGTGCACCTGATCTATCAGCACAAGGGCTATGAGGGTCACGCCAAGGACTATGAGTTCTCAGGCACCTCGATGCGCGAGCATTGGGAGACAGGGTTGGAGGACACGCAGCGCACCTTGCGCCATCGTGAGTGGCTGACGATGCCGACCAATGTCGACGGTGTGGCCATCCATGACCTGCATCGCGAAGACCCGACGTAGCCAGGCCGGTTATGCCCAACGGTTCAGCGTTGTTGGCCAGGATTCGTTTGAACGGCCATCGCCAACGCTCGAGATTGGCCGACGCCTCCAAACTTCGTCATCCTTGGGCGAAGCAGGAGCGAAGCTCCGTCGCGGAGACCCTGGGATCCATGCCGTGACCTTTGCCACGGAGTGCAGCGGAGCAGAATTCTGCACCGCGGCAACGCTCAGGAGTCGCGGCATGGATCCTATGGTC
>NZ_RZPB01000336.1:0-6319 GCF_003998535.1 Mesorhizobium sp. M7A.F.Ca.AU.002.02.1.1
CTCCGATACCTCTCTCAACCTGTCAGCATGATTTTGGTTGCGGCGATGACAAGGCCAGATGCCGGTGACATGATCGCGGCATGGACAATGAACGCATCGCCGAACTGTTCGAGGGTCTCGGCCCTGTCAGCATCCGCAAACTGTTCGGCGGCAAGGGCATCTATTTCGACGGCGTCATCGTCGCCATCGTGTTGCGTGGCGAATTGATGCTGAAAGCCGACGAGCAAAGCGCGCCCGAGTTCGAGGCCGCCGGCTGCACGCAATGGACCTATACCGGCTCGCGCCACGGCAAGCTGGTCGCCATGCCCTACTGGAGCGTTCCCGACAGCGCTTTCGATGATCCCGAGGAGATGGCGGCCTGGGCACGCCGGGCGTATGAGGCGGGGCGGCGGGCGGGGAAGTGAATGCCAACCTTCTTGGCACAGCGGAGGGACAGCACCCCCCTCTGTCCCGCCGACCTTGGAGGCCGTGCCCTACAATGCCCTGGCTATCCTCGCCGCCAACCTTGCATTGTTTTCCACCAGCGCGATGTTGGTCTTCAGGCTCCTGCCGCCGGTCAGTTCGAGGATCTTTCCCAGCAGGAATGGCGTCACTGCCTTGCCGGTGACATGTTGTGCCTCGGCGGCCTTCTGCGCGGCGTCGATATAGCCCGCCATCTCCGCAGCCGGGATTTCCTGGTTTTCCGGCACAGGATTGGCAATCAGCATGCCGCCAGCAAGCCCAAGTGCTGCCCTCGTCTGGTAGAAATGCGCGATCTCTTCCGGCTCGTGCAAGGTCAGCGGCGCGCGGAACGGCGATTGCCTGGACCAGAAGGCCGGCATCGTCTCGCAGCCATGGCCGATCACCGGCACGCCGCGCGTCTCCAGCACTTCCAGCGTCTTTTCGATGTCGAGGATCGCCTTGGCGCCGGCCGAGACGACAATCACCGGGGTGCGCGCCAGCTCGTCGAGATCGGCGGAAATGTCAAAGCTCTTTTCGGCGCCCTTGTGCACGCCGCCGATGCCGCCGGTGGCAAACACTTTTATGCCGACCATATGCGCCGCGATCATCGTGGCGGCGACCGTGGTGCCGCCGGTGCGCCCTTGCGCCACGGCAAAACCGAGATCGGCGCGCGACAGCTTCATCGCGTCGCCCGTCATCGCCAGCGATTCGCGCTCGCCGTCCGAAAGCCCGATCTTGATGCGGCCGCCAACCACGGCGATCGTCGCCGGCACGGCGCCGCCATCGCTGATGATCTTTTCGACATCGGCCGCCATGGCGCCATTGTCGGGGTAGGGCATGCCATGGGTGATGATGGTGCTTTCCAGCACCACCACCGGCCGGCCGTCGGCCAGGGCCTGCGCCACCGGCGCGTGGATGTCGATGAAGGGGCGGGCGGTCTCAGGGGTCATCAAGGTCTCCTATCCGGAATGCGGCGCGTCCGTCGGACGCTCGGCAACATCGCGGCACTATGAATTCGCCGGTCTCATGCCATTTCCCTGGCATCCGGCACAAGAGCCAACGCTTCCGCGAAGCTCGCCGCGGTGAACTCCGGAACGGCGGCGGCGCTTTCGATGGCAAGCGTCGCCCCGGCAATGCCTTCGCGCAGAGCTGCCCGCAACGGCAGTCCGCGCAGCAAGGCAGCGACCGTTGCGCCTGCCAGCGCATCACCGGCGCCGGTGACGTCGGCGACCTTTCTTGGTGGCGGCGGCAGGATAGAGAAGGCGCCGGCTTCATCGAAGCCCAGCATGGGCCCGCCGCCTGCCGTCACCACGCCGCTGACGAGGCCGCTGCATCGCAACCCGTCGACGACCTCGCGCTCCGTGGCATTCGCGGCGACGCCGGCCAGCGCCATGGCCTCGCGCCGGTTCATGAAGACCAGCGAAAGCTCCTTCAGCACCGGTAGCAACCGCACCACCTTGGCCGGCGAAATGGCAATCGCGAAAACCGGCTTGCCCGCAGCGAGCGCGACCAGCCGTTCCAGCGCCGAAGAGGGCAGATTGGCGTCGCACAGGATCGCGTCGGCGGCGGCGATCACCTCCCGCACCTTGGAGCGCCTGATCTGCTTGGGAAACGCCAGGTCGTAGAGCGCCATGTCGGCAAAGCCGACGATCAACTCGCCCTCGCTGTCGATCAGTGCCGTGTAGCTCGGCGTCGTGCGGTCGAGGAAGACCGCCGACAGGTCGGTAATGCCTGCCCCGGCAATGGCTCGCGAAACGGTGTCGGCAGCGGGATCGCCGCCGCGAACCGACATCAGCGACGCGGAGACGCCGCGCCGCACGGCACTGCGCAAGGCGTTGAAGACGCCGCCGCCGACATCCTCGCGCATTGTGCCCGGATTGGAGGCGGCGGGCACGTAGGCGCCGGACACCTGGCCGCGCCGGTCGATATGGGCGCCGCCTACGGCCAGTATTTTCGCGGATTTCAGCATGCCGGCGATATGACCTTTGTTATTCCAGCCGCACAAGCGCTAGGCTGTGCGACCGAGCTTCGCATGCAAGGCGGCGATTCGGCAGGTCGAAACAACCGAGCCGTCTGGCCCAACGTGCGGTGCATTCCTGATCGAATCCTTGGACAAAAAAAGAACAAATCCGGATATTGCTTGTTTTTCAGATATTTGATCCCTCTTGCCAAATGAGAACAAAAAAGGTACAAATAGGCAGGGATTACGGATTGTCCGGCCTTCATTGACGACCAAGGGGTGATGTATCATGGCTCAGAATTCTTTGCGGCTGGTAGAGGACAAGGCAGTGGACAAATCAAAGGCTCTGGATGCGGCGCTGTCGCAGATCGAGCGGGCTTTCGGCAAGGGCTCGATCATGCGGCTCGGCGCCAACGAGCAGGTCGTCGAGATCGAAACGGTGCCGACCGGCTCGCTTGGCCTCGACATCGCGCTTGGCGTCGGTGGCCTGCCGCGCGGCCGCATCATCGAGATCTACGGGCCGGAAAGCTCGGGCAAGACGACGCTGGCCCTGCACACCGTGGCCGAAGCCCAGAAGAAGGGCGGCATCTGCGCTTTCGTCGATGCCGAGCACGCGCTTGACCCGGTCTATGCCCGCAAGCTTGGCGTCGATCTCGAAAACCTGCTGATTTCGCAGCCCGACACCGGTGAGCAGGCGCTGGAAATCTGCGACACGCTGGTGCGCTCCGGCGCCATCGACGTGCTGGTGGTCGATTCGGTCGCGGCGCTGACGCCACGTGCCGAAATCGAAGGCGAGATGGGTGATTCGCTGCCCGGCCTGCAGGCCCGCCTGATGAGCCAGGCGCTGCGCAAGCTGACCGCCTCGATCTCGCGCTCCAACACCATGGTCATCTTCATCAACCAGATCCGCATGAAGATCGGCGTCATGTTCGGTTCGCCCGAGACGACGACCGGCGGCAACGCGCTGAAATTCTACGCATCGGTGCGCCTCGACATCCGCCGCATCGGCTCGGTCAAGGACCGCGACGAAGTCGTCGGCAACCAGACCCGCGTCAAGGTGGTCAAGAACAAGCTGGCGCCGCCCTTCAAGGTGGTCGAGTTCGACATCATGTATGGTGAAGGCGTGTCCAAGACCGGCGAACTGGTCGATCTCGGCGTCAAGGCCGGCGTGGTCGAGAAGTCGGGCGCCTGGTTCTCCTACAATTCGCAGCGTCTCGGCCAAGGCCGCGAGAATGCCAAACTGTTCCTGCGCGACAATCCCGACACCGCACGCGAGATCGAGCTGGCGCTCCGACAGAATGCCGGGCTGATCGCCGAAAAGTTCCTTGAGAATGGCGGCTCCGAAGGTGGCGACGACGGGTTCGAGGAGGAATCCGGCGCGATGTGACAACTCGCGAGGTCGGCCGGAGTTCGGCCATAATCGCATTCTATTATCTCGGGCTTAAGTAATCGAGTTCCGCGTTAATGCGTTTTGAAACCGCCGGCCCAGTGCCGGCGGTTTTGCGTTTCGGCGGCGAAAACAGGCCGGTTCGAACGGCCGGCAAAGGCCGTGGATTGGACCAATTCCGTGTTTCTGGACAGGGTGAAGCGCGGCGGCTAAAAGGCCAAGTCCTAATCTTCTAAAACGCAGAGCCCATTTCCGCCGGTTTGCCGGCGGCCCTTCTGAAAAGGCAGCATTCATGAGTGGCGTGAACGAAATCCGGTCGACATTTCTCGACTACTTCCGCAAGGAGGGTCACGAGATCGTCGCGTCGAGTCCGCTGGTGCCGCGCAACGACCCGACGCTGATGTTCACCAACGCCGGAATGGTACAGTTCAAGAACGTCTTCACCGGCCTGGAGAAGCGGCCCTATTCGCGCGCCTCGACCGCCCAGAAGAGCGTTCGCGCCGGCGGCAAGCACAACGATCTCGACAATGTCGGCTACACCGCGCGTCATCTGACCTTCTTCGAGATGCTCGGCAACTTCTCCTTCGGCGACTATTTCAAGGAGCGCGCCATCGAGCTTGCCTGGAACCTGATCACCAGGGAATTCGGGCTGAGCAAGGACAAGCTGCTGGTCACCGTCTATCACACGGATGACGAGGCGGCCGGCTTCTGGAAGAAGATCGCCGGTTTTTCCGACGACCGCATCATTCGCATCGCGACCTCGGACAATTTCTGGGCGATGGGCGACACCGGACCCTGCGGGCCGTGCTCGGAGATCTTCATCGACCGCGGCGAGCACATCTGGGGCGGCCCTCCCGGCAGCCCGGAGGAGGACGGCGACCGTTTCCTGGAATTCTGGAACCTGGTGTTCATGCAGTATGAACAGGTGACGAAGGAGGAGCGCATCGACCTGCCGCGCCCCTCGATCGACACCGGCATGGGCCTGGAGCGCATGGCCTCCATCCTGCAAGGGGTGGAAAGCGTCTTCGAGACCGATCTGTTCCGTCACCTGATCGACGCGGCCTCGTCCGCGATCGGGCATGATCCCGACAAGGAGACGGTCGCCTCCTACCGAGTCATTGCCGATCATCTGCGCTCGTCCTCCTTCCTGGTCGCCGATGGCGTGCTGCCCTCGAACGAAGGCAGGGGCTACGTCCTGCGCCGCATCATGCGCCGCGCCATGCGCCATGCGCAGCTGCTCGGTGCCAACGAACCGCTGATGTGGAAGCTGGTGCCGGCGCTGGTGCGCGAAATGGGCCAGGCCTATCCGGAACTGCTGCGCGGCGAACAATTGATCACCGAGACGCTGAAGCTCGAGGAGACCAGGTTTCGCAAGACGCTGGTGCGCGGCCTCGGCCTGCTTTCCGAGGCGACCGAAACGCTGCATGCCGGCGACATGCTGGATGGCGAGACGGCCTTCAAGCTCTACGACACCTATGGCTTCCCGCTCGACCTGACGCAGGACGCACTGCGCCAGCGCAGCATCTCGGTCGATATTGCCGGCTTCACCAACGCGATGGAGCAGCAGAAGGCCGAGGCGCGCAAGCATTGGGCCGGGTCCGGCGACGCCGCCACCGAGACCATCTGGTTCTCGGTGCGCGAGAAGGCCGGCGCCACCGAGTTCCTCGGCTATGAGACTGAAGCTGCGGAAGGCATCATCCAGGCGCTTGTCCGGGACGGCAAGGCTGTCGACGGCGCCGGCAAGGGCGACGCGGTGGCGATCGTCGTCAACCAGACGCCGTTCTATGCCGAGTCCGGCGGCCAGATGGGCGACACCGGCGTCATCTCCGGCGAGGGGTTCTCGATCGAGGTTTCGGATACGCAGAAGAAGGCCGACGGGCTGTTCGTGCATATCGGCAAGGTGGCCAGCGGCACCGTCAAGACGGGCGCGGCTGTCGAGCTGAAGGTCGATCATGCAAGGCGCTCGAGGCTGCGCGCCAACCATTCCGCGACGCATCTGATCCATGAGGCGCTGCGCGAAGTGCTGGGCAGCCATGTCGCACAGAAGGGCTCGCTGGTCGCGCCCGAGCGCCTGCGCTTTGACATCTCGCACAACAAGCCGATTTCGGCCGAAGACCTCGAAGAGGTCGAGCGCATGGCCAACGAGATCGTCGTCCAGAACGGCCCGGTGACCACGCGCCTGATGTCGGTCGACGATGCCATCGCCGAGGGCGCCATGGCGCTGTTTGGCGAAAAGTACGGCGACGAAGTGCGCGTCGTGTCGATGGGCACCGGCCTGCACGGCGCCAAGGCGAACCGGCCCTATTCGGTCGAGCTCTGCGGTGGCACCCATGTCCGGGCGACCGGCGACATCGGCCTGGTGCGTGTCGTGTCGGACAGCGCGGTCGCCGCCGGCGTGCGCCGCATCGAGGCATTGACGGGCGAAGCCGCGCGCAAACATCTCGACGAGCAGGACAGGCGTTTGAAGGCGACGGCAGCCGTGTTGAAGATTTCGCCGGCCGATGTACCGGCGCGCGTCGAGACGCTGCTCG
>NZ_RZPB01000337.1:0-6311 GCF_003998535.1 Mesorhizobium sp. M7A.F.Ca.AU.002.02.1.1
CCGTTTCAGCGCGTGGCAGGCTCTGCAACTGGCGCTCGACCGCCTGTTCGACCGCGATGCCGAAAGCCGGATCGTCGGTGACCAGGATCGACTGCGCCGAAGCGTCGTGTTCTGCCTGGGCCAGCAGGTCGGCAGCGATCCAGTTCGGATCGTTGCTGCCGTCGGCCACGACAAGCACTTCCGATGGCCCGGCGATCATGTCGATGCCGACGGTGCCGAAAACCTGGCGCTTGGCTGCCGCGACATAGGCATTGCCCGGGCCGACGATCTTGGCGACCGGCCGGATTGTCTCGGTGCCATAGGCGAGGGCGGCGATCGCCTGCGCGCCGCCGACGCGGTAGATTTCGGACACGCCTGATATGTCCGCTGCCACCAGCACCAGCGGATTGATGATGCCGCCCGGCGCCGGCACGACCATGACGATGCGCTCGACGCCGGCCACTCTGGCCGGCACGGCGTTCATCAGCACCGAGCTCGGATAGCTCGCCGTACCGCCCGGCACATAGAGCCCGACGGCCTCGATCGCCGTCCAACGCCAGCCGAGCTCGACGCCGGCGGCATCTGTATAGCGATCGTCCTTCGGCCGCTGCCGTTCATGATGCGAGCGGATGCGGTCGCGCGCGAACTCCAGCGCCTCGATCGTCTTTGGGTCGGCCGTTTCGTAGGCGGTTGCGATGTCTTCCTTAGACACGGCAATGCCGAGGCCGGTCAAATCGGCGCGATCGAATTTCCGCGTATAGTCGATCAGTGCCGCGTCGCCCTCGGCGCGCACGCGCGCGATGATGTCGCGCACCGCGGCATCGACATCGGCGGAGACCTCCCGCTTGGTCGTGAGGAAGGCGGCGAAACGTTGCTCGAAATCGGCATCGGACTGACGAAGCGTGATGGCCATCGGACGCTCAGGCCTTGTGGATGGGGCGCGAGGTGGCTTCCCACGCCCCGCCGATGTCGGCAAGACGGGCCTCGATGCACTCGACGTCGAGCATGATCGCACCGCCGCCCGAGAAGATCAGCTCGACGATGCCGGCCGGCTTGCTGATCTCGATGAAGCTGATCGCCAGCAGCGACAGGACTTCGGCAGGCTTGTCGCGGTCAATACCGCTGGTCTTGGCCCCGAGCACGCGGTCGAAATGCAGCACGGCCTGCCGTCGCTCATTATGCTGGCGAAACAGGCCGGATTTTGCCTCCCAGACGAAACGGTTCATGGTCAGCAGGAAACGCTTGGCCGCGGGGAGGAATTCGAGGTCGCTGACTTTCAGCACGGCATCCTGGACATGAGCCGAAACGATGCTCAGATCCTGGTCGTCGAGCGCGATAAGCTTAAGGGCGGTCATACGGATTTCGCACCTGAAGGTTGATTGTTCAGCCTTCTGTTAGGCGGTCTTGGCGATCGGTGCAACCGCACCAACAGCTGCAGCTCTGCGCTGCCCCTCATCGCCCTGCCGGGCACTTCTCCCCGGATAGTGACGGGGAGAAGGACGCTGCCGCGAAGGATTTCGCCAATCTCCTGCGCTGCTAGAGAGGAGCCGAGGTCGCGGGCTACGCCGAAATCCGTTCGATCACCGCGCCGCAGTTGGACAGCTTTTCTTCCAGCCGCTCGAAGCCGCGATCGAGGTGGTAGACGCGGTTGACCGTGGTCTCGCCTTCCGCCGCCAGGCCGGCGATGACCAGCGAGACAGAGGCGCGAAGATCGGTCGCCATGACCGGCGCGCCCTTCAGCTTCGGCACGCCGTCGACGATCGCCGTCTGGCCCGAAAGCGTGATGTGAGCGCCGAGCCGCGCCAGTTCCTGCACATGCATGAAGCGGTTCTCGAAGATCGTCTCGGTGATGCGCGACTTACCCTTGGCCATGGTCATCAGGCCCATGAACTGCGCCTGCAAATCGGTCGGGAAGGCCGGGAAGGGTGCTGTCGTCACGTCGACCGGCGAAATGCCGGCGCCGTTGCGCCTCACCCGGATGCCGGAATTGGTCGGCGTGATCTCCGCACCCGTCTGGGCGATCACGTCCAGTGCGGTCTGCAGCAGGTCCGCACGCGCGCCTTCGAGCACGACGTCGCCGCCGGTCATGGCGACGGCCATCGCATAGGTGCCGGTCTCGATGCGGTCGGGAATGACGCGCACGCGCGCACCGGAGAGCGATTCGACGCCGTCGATGGCAATGGTTGGCGTGCCGGCGCCGGAAATCTTCGCGCCCATGGCGTTGAGGCACTCGGCCAGATTGACGATCTCGGGCTCGCAGGCGGCATTTTCCAGCACCGTCTCGCCCTTGGCGAGTGCCGCGGCCATCATCAGCACATGGGTGGCGCCGACCGAGACCTTCGGGAAGATATAGCGGTTGCCGACAAGGCGGCCATTCCGGGTCTTGGCGATGACATAGCCGGTGTCGACGTCGATATCAGCGCCCAGCGCCTGGAGGCCCTCGAGGAACAGATCGACCGGCCGCGTGCCGATGGCGCAACCGCCCGGCAGCGACACTTTTGCTTCGCCCATGCGCGCCAGCAGCGGGCCGATCACCCAGAACGAGGCGCGCATCTTCGACACCAGCTCGTAGGGCGCTGTGGTGTCGACGATGTTGCGGGCGGAGAAGTTGATGGTGCGCGAATAGCCCTCATTCTGCTTCTCGCGGCGGCCATTGACCGAATAATCGACGCCGTGATTGCCCAGGATGCGGATCAGCTGCTCAACATCGGCCAGATGCGGCACGTTTTCCAGCGTCAGTGTGTCGTCGGTCAAAAGCGAGGCGATCATCAAAGGCAGCGCCGCGTTTTTCGCGCCCGAGATCGGAATGCTTCCGGAGAGCTTGTTGCCCCCGACAATTCTGATGCGATCCATGGAAGAACGTCCCTCTCGGCCAAAAAAGGGCCGGTTCAATCGTTTGAGTAGCGGCCCGTCTAGACCATTGGCCAATCTGGTTCAAGAAATAGGATTTCGCCCACCCCAGGCCAAGAGTGACCTATTTGAGTTAATCTTTTTGTATTTTCTTCGATGCAGCGAGCCCGTCCGGACGCAGGTCGGCCTCGCCGGTCCGCCGCGAGCGCGACTGCGCCTTGCGCTTCTGCAGATTGGCGCGCAATTGCTCGGCGAGCCGATCCTTGCGGATTGTTGCGCTGCTTTTCGGTGGACCATCCTTTTTCACTGGAATTGTCTTGTCGTCCATCGCCCATCCCGCCGGCGACCCACCAGCTTGCTGTTCAGGGATAGCCAACATTGTGGCACTGCCATGTCATTAAAAGCCATCCGGCAAAGCCTTTCACAGAAGCGTTGCACTTGGCCTTGCGCTTGCCGGTTCGATATGGCAGAAGCCCCGCCATCAGCGGCTGCGGTAGCTCAGTGGTAGAGCACTCCCTTGGTAAGGGAGAGGTCGAGAGTTCAATCCTCTCTCGCAGCACCAGTTTCCAACATCCCTGTTGCCGCACGATCGTCCTCTGCATTTGCGAGGGCGAGGCGGGTACATGGGATGGCGCGGCCCTCGTGCCGGCAGACCCGATCAGCGGTTCATTGCTTCAGAAAATGGCTGCCACAGGCAAATCCAGCCGAAGCGCATTCCGGCAAGACACGATTCATTAACCAAGATGCTATTCATCGACATGACGTATTGTGGCATGGATGCCCGTCTTCGCCGGTCAGATCCATGCTTGTCAGGAAGAGGGCCGAAAGGCTCCTGATCTGGGCGGAAATCTAAATCGCCCGAAACAAAAGAACGTGCAAGGCATGAACGTGAGCGAAAACGTGCAAAACGCCCCCGGTGCTTCCCGTCTTTGGACCCTGCCTGCCATCATCGCAGCGTTCCTTTGCCTGTGCGCTACCGGCGCGTTCGCGGAGACGCGTGCTTTGAGGATTCAACATCTCCATACGGGCGAGAAGGCTGAAATCGTCTTCAAGCGCAATGGGCGCTATGATCCGGCGGGATTGAAGAAGATCAATCTCATGCTGCGCGACTGGCGTCGCAACGAACCGACGAAGATGGATCCGCGCCTGCTCGATCTTGTCTGGCAGGCCTATCGCGCCAGCGGCTCGACAGCCTATATCCATGTGGTCAGCGCCTATCGTTCGCCGGCGACGAACGCCATGCTGCGCAGCCGCTCGAAGGGTGTGGCCCGGGAGAGCCAACACATGGTTGGCCGCGCGATGGACTTCTTCCTGCCGGATGTGCCGCTGAAGAAACTGCGCGACATCGGCCTCAAAATGCAGGGCGGCGGCGTGGGTTATTACCCCACCTCCGGTTCGCCTTTCATACACATGGATGTCGGCAATGTGCGGCATTGGCCGGGCATCAGCCGCCAGGAACTCGCCAAGGTATTTCCGAACGGCAACACACTGCATGTGCCGAGCGACGGCAGGCCGCTGCCCGGCTTTGAGCAGGCGCTCGCCTCCTACAAGGCGCGCAAGGGATCGGGCTCGCCGGCCATCGAGATGGCCAGTGCCGGCGGCAGCAGCAAGAAATCGGGTGGATTCCTGTCGGCTTTCTTCGGTGGCGGCGGCGACGACGAGGCCGACGACAGCGCCGATGTCGAGACCGCTTCGGCCGCCCCCCCGCCCAAGGCGAGAAACCTGAAGCCGGCAGCGGCGGCCAAGACCAGCAACCTCCCGGGCATCGCCATCGTGGCGCCGGAGAATGCGCGGCGCGCCGAGATTCCGCAGGTGACCGAACAGCAGGCTCCGGAGCCTGCTGTTCGGTCACCTGCGGAATCTCGGCGCGCAGCAGCCTGAGAATGTTCCCTTCGCGATGGCGGAGGCGACAGCCACCACCGAGCAGGCCGTGGCGACCGCGCATGCGCCGGCGAGCGTTCCTTTCGGCATGGCCGATGCAACGGCTTCGGCTGATGCGACCCAGGTCGCGGTCAACAACATACCGTTGCCGACATGGCGTCCCGACAATTCGCTGCCGGCCGCTCTGGCTGCGCCGCCCAGCAAGGATGTGCTGATGGCGCTGGCCGAGACGGCCGACCAAGGCAAGACCGCGACCGATGCGTTCTCGGTGCTGCCGACGGCGCGGCCCGAGATGGCCAGGCCGGACGCGGTCAAGGCCGTGCTCGACGAGGCCAATGCCCAGGTCGGTGCGGCCGATTACCAGCTTGCTTCCTTGTCCGGGTCCGAGCCGCGTTCGGCGTTCAACGATCCGGGCACCAACACCGCATCGCCGCGCGATGCTGTCGTGGCCCGCCCAGTCGGTTCCGATCCGGCCGCCGCGATCGGCGCCGGCGTCAAGACGACCCGCAAGGAATCGAGAGCCACCGCCCGCGACCTGAAGCCAGGCCCCAAGGCCATGGTGGTTGCAGCCGCACCGCAGGCCGCCCGTTGGGCCTTGACCAGCGGCGAGCAGGTCGCCACCGTTTCAAGCGCGACGACGGCGCCGGGTTACGCCTACAGCATCGTGCACACGCCGCCGAGCGAGGTCTACACCGCTGGCTTCCAGCCGAGCAGCCAGGTGGCCGATGCCAATCGCTTCACCGGCAACGCCGTCAAGTTCATGTCGGTAGCCCGCTTCCAGACCAAATGACGGCAAATCAACCGACAAAGCCGCGCCGGGCAACCAGCGCGGCTTTTTGCTGCGTGGCCGGATCCGGTCGCGCGGCCCGCCGGCTTCCGATCACACCGGCCTGACATTGCCGTGATCGTGGAACGCCTCGGGCCGTCAACGGTTTCTCCCTCGTTCGTTCAAACCCGGGGATACCCATGAAGAAGATTCTACTGGCATCGGTCATCGCGTTGGCAACCGCTTCGGCGGCCATCGCCCCTACGCAGGCCGAAACCATTGTCGTCAAGACCCACGATCACATGCACATGAAGAAGCACTGCCGGACCAAGGTTGTCACGACCTGGAAGCATCATCATAGGGTGGTCAGGGAAGTCAGGGTCTGCAACTGATCCGGCCAAGGCAGGCCTGGAAAAAACATCCGGCGGAAGCCCGGTCGACGCAAGTCGGCCGGGTTTTTCCATGCCGCCATGAAAGCCTTATTTTGTGAGCTTGCTCGCCGCGCGCGCCAAGCCTTCGATCTCGTCCCATTTGCCGGCCTTGACGAGGTCGTCGGGCGCCACCCAGGAACCGCCGACGCAGACCACGTTGGGCAGGCTTAGATAGTCAGCCGCGTTCTTGGCCGAGATGCCGCCGGTCGGGCAGAATTTCACATCGGCGAGCGGCGAGGCGAAGGCCTTCAGCGAAGCGATGCCGCCCGACTGCTCGGCCGGGAAGAATTTCAGGAAGCGCAAGCCGGCTTCGCGCGCGGCCATGATCTCGCCGGGGGTGATCGCACCGGGCAGCAGCGGAACATCGCTGGCGGCGGCTGCCGACAGAAGCTCGCGGGTGATGC
>NZ_RZPB01000338.1:0-6310 GCF_003998535.1 Mesorhizobium sp. M7A.F.Ca.AU.002.02.1.1
GGCTGGCCTTCAGCGCCGGCGGCGCTTACGGCCAGGGCAAGGGACCGACGACACGCTCGCGCCTCGGTGCGATGCCGGGAGCGCTCGTCGGCAAGTGGGGTTTTGCAGTTGCCAGCGGCAATTATTGCGACACATTCAGCAACTGCGATCCAGGCAGCGGCGGCAGCGTCACCTTTACCTTCGGGGCTGACGGGCGCACCTATTACGCGCTGTTCCAATCGTCTCTGGTCGACGGCTGCGGTCAGGTCCGGTCGCTGACCCTGAAAACCGGCAAGGCCTCCGTGCGCGGTTCGACCCTGGTTTTCACGCCGACGGCAGGAACCTACAAATCCGTCAATGGTTGCCGGCCCGACCTTACGGGCCTCTGGAAATTCAAGCCCGGTGACCTGAAGCCGGTCTCCTTGCGTTGGCAACTGGACGGCAACCAGTTGCGGCTGATCGACCCCGACGGCGAAGCGAGCGGCGTTTACTCGAGGAGGTGAACCTAGCGCTCGCCGGTCAGCGCGTCGATGCGGGCGCGTAACATTGCAATCTCCTCCTCGAGGGCGCTGACGCGCTCCTCGAGGCCGGAGGCAGATGAAGCAGCCGACGCAGCCTGCATGGCGATGGGGGCGATCTGCGGAATCCCGCTCAGCAGATGGACGTAACGCTCCTCGCGCTGGCCCGGTCCGCGTGGGATTTCCTGGATGAGTGGCGGTCGGCGGCCGATCAGCATGTCGAGCTCGGCGCGCAAATCTTCGATCGACGAAAACCGTGCCATGCGCTCGGTGCGCGCCGACAATTCATGGGCCGTCTGCGGCCCGCGCAGCAACAGCAAGCCGATCAAGGCGGTCTGCGGTGTGGTCAGCGAGAAGCGCTGCGCCATCTGGTGCTCGTAGCGCTCGACACGCGAACCGAACATCTGCCGCACCAGCCCCTTTTGTTCGAGCAGCTTCAGCCCCCGGTGCACCTCGCTCTGCTCCAGCGCCATCACCGGCTCGCGCGCCGTCTTCTGGTTGGCGGCGGCCAGTGCCGCGTTGAGCGTCAGCGGATAGACATCCGGCGTCAGCTCCTTCTTCTCGATCAGGCAGCCGAGAATGCGAGCTTCCACAGGGGAAAGGATGGGAAGGTCATCGCTCATTGGATTACTCTCGCCGGCAACCAACCAACCGCCTAAACCCTTCTCTCCACCATCATCTTCTTGATCTCCGCGATCGCCTTGGCCGGGTTGAGGCCTTTGGGGCAGGTCTGCGCGCAGTTCATGATGGTGTGGCAGCGATAGAGCCGGAACGGGTCTTCGAGATTGTCGAGCCGCTCGCCGGTGGCCTCGTCGCGGCTATCGATCAGCCAGCGATAGGCCTGCAGAAGCGTTGCCGGGCCGAGATAGCGGTCGCCGTTCCACCAATAGCTCGGGCACGAGGTCGAGCAGCAGGCGCACAATATGCATTCATAGAGCCCGTCGAGCTTCTCGCGGTCCTCATGGCTCTGCAGCCACTCCTTGGCCGGCTCCGGCGACACCGTCTTCAGCCAAGGCTGGATCGACGCGTGCTGGGCGTAGAAATTGGTGAGGTCGGGCACCAGATCCTTGACCACCTGCATATGCGGCAGCGGGTAGACTTTTACCGCGCCCGAAATGTCGTCGCAGCCCTTGGTGCAGGCGAGCGTGTTGGAACCGTCGATGTTCATGGCGCAGGAGCCGCAAATGCCTTCGCGGCAGGAACGCCGCAAGGTCAGCGTCGGGTCGATCTTGTTCTTGATCCACAGCAGCGCGTCGAGCACCATCGGCCCGCAGTCGTCCATGTCGACGAAATAGGTATCGATGCGCGGGTTCTCGTCGTCGTCCGGCGACCAGCGATAGATGCGGTATTCCCGCAGATTGGTGGCGCCCTCCGGCTTCGGCCAGGTCTTGCCCGGCTTGATCTGCGAATTCTTGGGGAGCGTGAGTTCAACCATGTTCGATCCTCAATACACTCTGGCCTTGGGCGCGATCTTGGCGAGGCTGATGCCGCCGTCCTTTTCAGCCAGCTGCGGCTCGGTGTGCACCGGCCGGTAGGAGAGTGCCACCTCGCCGTCTTCGCTCAGCCTGGCCAGCGTATGCTTGCGCCAGACCGCGTCGTCGCGCGCCGAAAAGTCCTCGCGTGCGTGCGCGCCACGGCTCTCCTTGCGCGCCTCGGCGCTGTAGACCGTGGTGATGGCATTGGCCATCAGGTTTTCCAGCTCCAGCGTTTCGACCAGATCGGAGTTCCAGATCATCGAGCGGTCGGACACTTTGATGTCCTTCAACTCGCCCCAGATCTGCGAAATGCGCTTACAGCCATTTTCGAGCGACTCCTGCGTGCGGAATACGGCCGCGTCTTCCTGCATCGCCTTCTGCATCTTTTCACGCAGCACCGCCGTCGGTGTCGAGCCGTTGGCGTAACGCAGCCGGTCGAAGCGGTCCATGATCTTTTCGACCGAGGCTTCGTTGGGCGAAGGGATCGCCGACTTGCGGTCGATGACCTGGCCGGCGCGGATCGCCGCCGCGCGGCCGAACACCACAAGATCGATCAACGAATTCGAACCGAGCCTGTTGGCGCCGTGCACGGAGGCGCAGCCGGCTTCGCCGACAGCCATCAATCCGGGCGACACCTGGTCTGGATTGAGCGCCGTCGGATTGAGCACCTCGCCCCAGTAATTGGTCGGCACGCCGCCCATATTGTAGTGGACCGTGGGCAGCACCGGGATCGGCTCCTTGGTCAGGTCGACACCGGCAAAGATCTTGGCCGATTCCGAAATGCCCGGCAGCCGCTCATGCAGGACGGCGGGATCGAGATGGTCGAGATGCAGGAAGATGTGGTCCTTGTTCTTGCCGACGCCGCGGCCTTCGCGGATCTCCAGCGTCATGCAGCGCGAGACGACGTCGCGCGAGGCAAGGTCCTTGGCTGACGGCGCGTAGCGCTCCATGAAGCGCTCGCCCTCGGAATTGACGAGATAGCCGCCCTCGCCGCGCGCACCCTCGGTGATCAGGCAGCCGGCGCCATAGATGCCGGTCGGGTGGAATTGCACGAACTCCATGTCCTGCAGCGGAAAGCCGGCACGCGCGGCCATGCCGCCGCCGTCGCCGGTGCAGGTGTGCGCCGAGGTGGCCGAGAAATAGGCGCGGCCATAGCCGCCGGTCGCCAGCACCACCATCTTGGCCGAGAAGCGGTGGATGGTGCCGTCATCCAGGTTCCAGGCGACGACACCGGTGCAGGTGCCGTCCGGCTCCATGATCAGGTCGAGCGCGAAATACTCGATGAAGAACTGCGCATTGTTCTTCAGCGACTGGCCGTAAAGCGTATGCAGGATGGCATGCCCGGTGCGGTCGGCGGCGGCACAGGTGCGCTGCACGGGGGGACCTTCGCCATAGTTCATCATGTGGCCGCCGAACGGCCGCTGGTAGATCTTGCCCTCTTCGGTGCGCGAAAACGGCACGCCGTAATGTTCGAGCTCGTAGACCGCGGCCGGCGCCTCGCGCACCAGATATTCCATGGCGTCGACATCGCCCAGCCAGTCCGAGCCCTTGACGGTGTCGTACATGTGCCATTGCCAGGAATCGGGACCCATGTTGGACAGCGAGGCGGCAATGCCGCCTTGCGCCGCCACCGTGTGCGAGCGGGTCGGGAACACCTTGCTGATGCAGGCGGTGCGCAGCCCCTGTTCGGCCATGCCGAGCGTGGCGCGCAGGCCGGCGCCGCCGGCGCCAACGACCACCACGTCGAACTTGTGGTCGACAAGGGTATAGCCTGCCGTGTTGGCTTGTTTCGCGTCCTTGGCCAACTCAGCCTCCGAATGCCAGCTTGAGCAGGGCGAAGATCGAGGCGACGCCGACCGCTATGGTGAAAAATGTATTGAGCGCGATCAGCGCCAGCTTCATGCCTTCGCCATGCACGTAATCCTCAATGATCACCTGCATGCCGATCCGCATATGGGTGAGACCGGAGATGAGCACCAGGGCCATCACCAGCGCCACGAACGGGTTGGCAAGGGCTGCCCGCACATGCTCGTGGTCGGCGCCGTTGAGCGCGATCAGGAAACCGACGAAGAACAGGATCAGCGGGATGTTGGCGATCGCGGTCAGGCGCTGGCGCCAGAAATGCCCGGTGCCCTCGCGGGCGGAGCCGAGGCCGCGGACCCTCGCCAGCGGCGTGCGCATGTCGGTGTTTTTGCCGCTCATCATCAAGCTCCCCGCGCCATGGTGCCGGCGATCCAGATCAGCAGCGTGAGCAGGATCGAGCCGGCCAGCGTCGCCCAGGCGATCTTCGAGGCGGTATGCTTTTCCAGGCCCGCGCCCGTGTCCCAGATGAGGTGCCGTACGCCGCCCAGCATATGATGCATCAGCGCCCAGGTGTAGCCGAACAGGATGATCCGGCCGAGCCAGGTGCCGAAGGCCGAATTGGCCCAATCGAAGGTCGCCTGCGAGCTTGCCGCCGCCATCAGCCACAGGGCGACCAGCAGCGTGCCGAAATACAGCGCGCCGCCGGTGATGCGGTGAATGATCGACATCGTCATGGTGATCGGCGGCCGGTACACGGTGAGGTGCGGCGAAATCGGCCGTTCACGTCTGGCAAATTCGCGGGTGGCTGGTGATTTGCTCATGGCTCCCCCAGTTCGGCGTCTCTCTGGAGCCTCAGGTGGAAATGCGGCATTGCCGCTTCCGGTTGCGACTTCGGACAGCCGGTTTCTAATGCTCTTTTTGCACCGCGTCAAAGCCAGAAAACCGTTTCGAAAACGTAATTTAGTCTGACTAAAAGGCGGGCTTTGGCTTCAATCGATTAGGCTGGGAAGGCCTGAAGCCGGCTCGATATCGCTGCAGTGCAACATATCTGGCTCCAGGGCCCAGCGGTGGTGAGACTGGCGTCAGCGTTTGCAGGTCTGCGGCGTCGATCCCTTCTTCATCACCAGCGCCTCGCGCCCGTCGATCACGATTGCGTCATGCGTGGCCGCCTGGTAGCGGCTGCTCTGGTTGGCAGGCGACGCCGCAAACTCCTCGGTCGCGCCGTCGGACCCGACCACACGCAACGACGTGCCTAGATTTTGGATGAAAATCATACCGTTGTTGCCGCATCTATAGGTGGCCGTGCCTATGCCTGGTCGCGGCGCGGTAAGGTCGGTGATGATCTTGGGTGCAGCTGCCGGAGGCACCGCGGCTGCGACGGACTGCTGGGCCGGCGCAGGTGAGACGACGACGGTATTGGCTGCCTTCGGCGCGCTGTCTTGCGGCACACAGGCAGCGACGACACCGAGCAACGGGAAAACGGACACCCAAATCGGCCGGCGTAGCGCCATATGCTGTCCTCCCGCGCGGCAAGCGGCCACGATGCTTTGTCCAGATCACGATCGTCCCGACGCCAAGGCGGACGCCGCCGCGATGGTGCGGCCAAGCATGGCCGAATGATGGCCACCGGGTTTTCCATCCAGTCGGATATTAACGGATATTAACCATGTTTACCGAGACATCGCCGCCAAACGCGCCGGCCTCTTAACAAAGGTTAAGAAACCGTTAATTTCTGATTCGAGGAGGCTTTCCCTCAAGACACGGAGGACGCCATGCGTTCGAATTCGGGCAAATCGCGCCTTGCGGCGCTCGTCGTAGCAGCCTCGGTCGCCGGCCTTGCAGCGCCAGCGCTTGCCGGCGCACGGCATCAGGATCGCGTCTACGCCGATTCCTTCGGCAACCTCGTCGTCGACAGCGCCGCCGGCTACAAGCGCATCATCGTCGGCCAAGGCAGGCTGGCCAAGCAGCTCTCCGACTACACCAGCGCCGGCCAGCCCAAGGTGATCTACGAGAACGAAGCCGACGAAATCGGCGGTTATAGCGATTGCTACCGGCCGCCGGTGCTGGTGAAGGGCCGCTCCTATATGTACGGCCTCTCCGACGGCGAGATGCCCGAACTCAGCCCCTGCCGTTAGCTTCCGTTCCGGCTGACGACCAGTTGCCGGCAGGCCCGACGGAGACGCGCACGCAATCGCGCCCGGCATTCTTCGCCTGATAGAGCGCCTGGTCGGCCCGCCGCATCAGATCGGCAAGGTCTTCGCTCGCATGGAGTTCGGCGACGCCGAAGCTCGCGGTGCAGCGGTTGTCAGCCGGCAGTCCGTCTATGGGCAGCGCGCCGAAGGCGCTGCGCGTCCCCTCGGCGAACAGCCGCGCCGCGGCAAGGTTGGTTCCCGGCAGGATGATGGCGAACTCCTCGCCGCCAATGCGGCCGGCAACGTGATGCGCGGCGGCGGCTTCACGCAGGAAGCCTGCAAAAGTCTCGATCACCCGGTCGCCGGACGCATGGCCGAAGCTGTCGTTGACGCTCTTGAAATG
>NZ_RZPB01000339.1:0-6304 GCF_003998535.1 Mesorhizobium sp. M7A.F.Ca.AU.002.02.1.1
CAAGGTGCGCGTCGCCATGAGCAACGCCTTCGCCATGGGCGGTACGAACGCAGTTCTGGCATTCAGGCAGGTGTAGAAGCCATGCAAGACGCCTCATTTGAGGTCACCTGTCGTATCTAGCTGCTTGCCGGACCACTATGTAAAGCGAGCGCTATTGGCTGCCTCTGCGATGCGGGAATTGGCAGCGGACGTCTCTCGATCAAACAGGCATCTTGCTTGTAGAATTCTTTTAATCGTGAAGCGGCGCGAGTGCGCTATCCGTTGAGGTGAGCAAGGCCGGCGCCCTGGGTGAGCGCTGGTGTCGGGTGGTGGAAAGTACAGGGGGAGCTGTGTGGCCCCTCTTTCTCGGCCTCGACGATGTGCGAAGGAGCCTGCGCGGCGAACGGGCCAACGCCCCAGGCTCAGAACCTGGGCGAACCTAACTCCCGCCAAAGGACAGCCCAGAGCTGGATACACGAAAGAGATACTGAACCCGCGAATCAGATTCTGATCAATCGTCGTGTCTGAGCTCCACTCGGCTCTTACGGAGATAATCGCGCGGCCCGGCAACGGCCGCGCGTGCCGCGGGCGTGAGCTTTGCGCTTCGTCAGAAGTGCCTCGAGCGTGACGACGATAATTGACCAGCCATATGGAACGCATTCGCCCAGTTATCCAAAGCGTGGATACCTTTCATCTAAACAAAGGATTTTACCGTTTTTGCTGCAGGTCCCATAGAAGCGCTTCAAGTTGGAAAGATAGGTAGTTCCGATGGTTGCGTTGGATCTGAGGAGCATCATCTGGTGTGCGGGGCGTACAAAGTCAGTCGCATCTGCATTGCGGCTTGGTCTTTCGGCGGTCCCCACAAGTTACGCCCCGTTGGCGCGACGCCAATTATTTAATCAATGCTTGGACATTTATCTCAACCAGACAGCTACAAGGTGAGGTCTTCCATGCGTCCGAATGTCGAGTGGAAGTTGTGCTGGGAAAATGAGCTGCAACTGGCCGACCATGTCGAACTCTCCTACTTTTTTCGAAAGACCTATGGACGGACTGGCGCCTTCAACGCGGAGCCATTCGAAGGCGGCCGCAGTTGGGCCGGCGCGAGGCCGGAATTCCGCGCAATCGGCTACGACGCGCATGGGGTAGCGGCTCACATCGGCATGCTGCGGCGCTTCATCAAAGTTGGCGAGGTCGACTTGATCGTCGCTGAATTGGGCCTGTACGCGGTTCGTCCGGATCTTGAAGGGCTCGGAATCGGTTTTTCGATGCGCGTGGCGTACCCAGTGCTCCATCAGTTGGGTGTTCCATTCGCTTTCGGCACGGTTCGGCACGCGCTGCGAAACCATGTCGAAAGATTCTGCAGAGCCGGCCTCGCGAACATTGTGTCGGGCGTTCGCGTACGGTCGACCCGTCCAGATGTGCATCCCGACCTGCCGCCCACGCGCCTGGAAGACGTACTCGTGTTGGTTTCGCCGATCGGACGCTCGATGGACGAGTGGCCGTCTGGTACCCTGATCGACCGGAACGGTCCGGAACTATGAAGCCTCTGGACTACATATGCGAAGGGCAGAGTGACAATGCCGATCGCATTGCAGAGCGCAGCGTCTATCTGACGTTTGACGACGGTCCCAATTCATTTTTCACACCGCAGATACTCAATGTGCTGGCGCAACATCAGGTGCCGGCGACCTTCTTCGTTGTTGGGGCCTACGCGGCCGACGAGCCGGAACTCGTTCGCCGAATTATTACAGACGGCCACGGTATAGCCAACCACACGATGACTCATCCGGACCTAGCTAAATGCGGGTCCGTCGAAGTCGACTGCCAGATAGTTGAGGCAAACAGAGTCATAGGGATGGCTTGCCCGCAGGCCATGGTTCGGTACTTTCGTGCACCCTATGGCATCTGGACCGAAGAAGTAATCGCTGCATTAGCGGGTGAGGCATTGGCGCCCGTCCATTGGTCCATTGATCCACGCGACTGGTCTCGCCCCGGCGTTGACGCCATCGTCGACAGAGTGCTCGCCGATATCCGGCCGGGCGCAATCGTGCTGTTGCACGACGGGTGCGCTCCCGACGAATTGCAACCAGGCAATCAAGCCAGTCTGCGCGACCAGACGGTGACAGCGTTGTCACGCCTAATTCCAGAATTGCACGGCCGCGGATTTGTAATCCGATCACTTCCTCAACATCCCTGAACAAACAGAGATCCTATGGACCTTCTCACCACAGCCAGTACTGTTGCCGTTTCGTCTTATGCGGTGCTCTCGACTGTTTACAGAGGCATGCAAGCGGTCTACTCCCAACCGGAAAATGTTACGCCGCCGTCGGAAAGCTTGTTCGGATCCGACCGTTGGCCGAGCGTGGATGTCATTATCCCCTGCTACAATGAGGACCCGCGCACACTCGCGGCGTGTTTAGCTTCCATTGCAAATCAAGATTACTCCGGAACATTTCAGGTCTATCTGGTTGACGACGGTTCTGGAAATCGTAATGCCGTCATCCCGGTACATCACGCCTACGAGGGCGACCCGAGATTCAATTTCATTCTGCTCCGCGAAAATGTTGGCAAACGCAAGGCGCAGATCGCCGCCATCCGCCGCTCATCTGGAGATTTCGTGCTCAGCGTCGACTCTGACACGACACTTGCGTCCGACGTCATCACGAAGCTTGCAGTAAAAATGCGGGATTCCATGGTCGGAGCGGCCATGGGCCAGCTGACGGCATACAACCGCAGCGACACTTGGTTGACCCGATTGATCGATATGGAATACTGGCTGGCTTGCAATGAGGAGCGCGCGGCGCAAGGTCGCTTTGGTGCGGTCATGTGCTGCTGCGGCCCATGTGCAATGTACCGCCGGTCTTGTCTCCTTTCTCTGCTGGATCAATACGAGACGCAGCTGTTCAGGGGGAAACCAAGCGACTTCGGTGAAGACCGTCATCTTACGATCCTCATGCTGAAAGCAGGCTTTCGAACCGAGTACGTTCCAGGTGCCGTCGCGGCGACAGTCGTTCCGGACAAGATGGGACCTTATTTGCGCCAACAACTCCGCTGGGCACGAAGCACTTTCCGGGACACGATGCTTGCGCGAGGTCTACTGCGTGGCCTGGATCGCTATCTAACTTTGGATGTGATGGGAGAGAATCTCGGCCCATTGTTGCTCGGCATCGCGGTAGTAACGGCGCTCGGTGAGTTACTATTTTCACATACAGTAAATTGGTGGACGGTGCTGGCTATTGTCACGATGACCATAATCAGATCTACGGTGTTATCTTTCCGCACTCGGCAGCTTCGATTCATCGGCTATTCAATGCACGCGTTAATCAGGATATTCCTGTTGATCCCCTTGAAGGCTTACGCCCTGTGTACATTGAGCAATAGCGATTGGCTGTCGCGTAAAAGTGTTCCCCTGCCCAACAGCAGCACAAAGGAAATCACAAGCGCGATGCCGCTTGGCGGAGCAAATGCTGCGGGCAATTCTGGAATTGCGGAGTCACTTCATACTGCAGATCTTTCGCTCACAGCTAGTGAAGTCTGACGGCCTTGCAGCGCCGAGTGACCGAGTAAGTTGTGTCAGTCGACACGGGGTGAAGCTTGTCGAGTTACCTATGGTCAGAACGGGGACTATGTGGAAGCGACACGTGGCATCTTGACGTTATTCTTTGGCGGAAGCGATACACACGTCGCTCCGGCCGCGACTTTCCAAAGGTGTCATCTCAAGGCGGTGGCCTGCTCTGAACCAGAATTCGCAAGTAAGCTGCCGGTGGCCAATCGGACTCATTCCGCTTGAGATAGACGCATGTCCAATGTAGCAATCGACCTTACCGGCGTAACCAAATTATTCGGAAACAAGCTCGTTGTGGACGGGCTGTCCTTCACCGTTGCATCGGGAGAGTGCTTCGGTCTGCTGGGGCCTAACGGCGCAGGCAAGAGCACGATTGCGCGTATGCTCCTCGGTATGACCCGGCCTGACGCGGGTGATATAACAGTCCTCGGTCTACCAGTGCCGGCACGCAGCCGCTTGGCCCGCAAGGGCATAGGCGTGGTCCCGCAGTTCGACAATCTCGACCTGGAATTTACGGTACGTGAGAACCTGTTGGTGTTCGGGCGCTACTTCGGCATGAGTACAAGAGAGATCAACGCCGTCATCCCACGGCTGCTCGAGTTCGCTCGCCTTGAGAGCAAGGCGGATTCACGTGTCGGCCTGCTATCCGGCGGGATGAAGCGGCGCCTGACGCTGGCACGTGCTCTGATCAACGACCCCCAGTTGCTTGTGATGGATGAGCCCACGACCGGCCTCGACCCGCATGCCCGCCATCTGATCTGGGAGCGACTTCGTTTCCTGCTGGCGAGCGGAAAAACGATCATTTTGACCACCCATTTCATGGAAGAGGCTGAGCGGCTTTGTGATCGGCTGTGTGTTCTCGAGCGGGGACGCAAGATCGCCGAGGGCAGTCCTCATGCGCTGATCGACGAGTACATTGGGTGCAACGTGATCGAGATCTTCGGCGGTAATCCACAGGAGCTGATTTCGCTGATCAGACCGTACGTTCAGCGTGTCGAGGTAAGCGGCGAGACGCTCTTTTGCTATGCGCCTGAGCCGGAGGATGTGCGCATCCAGCTTCGCGGTCGAGCGGGTCTGCGTATTCTAGAGCGTCCACCCAGTCTGGAGGACGTTTTCTTGCGGTTAACCGGACGTGAGATGGAGAAGTGAGCAATGGGTGAACGTTTTGCGGCCGCTCTACCCGCCAACGCCTGGAACTGGATGGCGGTGTGGCGCCGCAATCATCTGGCATGGAAGAAGGTGGCATTTGCTTCAATGCTCGGCACCCTTGCTGATCCGATGATTTACCTTTTCGGGCTCGGCACTGGCCTTGGACTGTTGGTAGGCCGCATCGAAGGTGCATCCTACATCGCCTTTCTGGCAGCCGGCATGGTTGCGACGAGCGCGATGACAGCATCAACCTTCGAAACAATTTACGCGGTTTTCGGTCGAATGCGCGATCAGGGCACTTGGGAAGCAATCCTGCACACACAACTTACCCTCGGCGACATCGTTCTCGGTGAATTGACCTGGGCAGCCACAAAGGCTTTTCTGGCCGGTACGACAATTGCGATTGTTGCGGCCGCGCTAGGTTATGCCGCGTGGACGTCGGTTCTCTACGTGCTACCGGTCGTCGCTCTCACCGGATTCGCCTTTGCGAGCCTGGCCATGCTCGTCATCGCGCTCGCGCCCAGTTATCACTATTTTATTTTCTATCAGACGCTTGTCATCACACCCATGCTGTTCCTTTCGGGCGCGGTTTTTCCAGTCGGCCAATTGCCAGGAGTGTTTCAGCAGATTGCGGCCTTCTCGCCCCTGGCGAATTCTATCGAGCTAATCCGTCCGGTGATGCTCGGCCGCCTGGGCGACAATGTAGGGCTGCATATAGGCGCACTTTGCATGTTCGCTGTATTGCCTTTTTTTCTGTCGGCTGGACTGTTTCATCGACGACTAATGCGTTGACGCTTGCTTACACCCATTAACCAGAAGGAGGTCCGCAATGCCGGATGCAAACTGCCCACAGCGGCCCGGAGGCATGCGTATGCTAGGAATCGCGAGTGGTACAACGCCGAAGCCGGGCGCCACCCAGCCGCTGCAGGCACCCGCCCAGCTTCGCGACCACACCTCGAAGAACAGGCTGGATGGTGAGGCGCGGACCCACCCGGAGCGTTCAATCGATAGCAGCCAAGCTTCTTGTGCGCGTCCACAGACCGTCGCGGCCATTATTTAGTTGGATACACATGCAATGACCCACAACGAAGCAACTCTTGAGCCTTTTGTGATCCTTGCTATGCCAAGGACCGGAACACACTATTTAGAAGAATTGCTAAACGAGCATCCGACCGTTTTGAGTAACGGTGAGTTGCTAAACGAATATGATCCCAATTGGCCCAGCACTGATCGCCTGCTAGGCACGGATCGCGAGCTTCTTGAGCTTGCCTATGTGCGCTGCCCTATGCGCGACTACAAGAATGTGACGCATCTTGGATGCAAGATCAATGAACCTCAGTTTCGCGAGCGTCCCGCATTCTTTGCGGAACTGGCTCGTTGGCCAGCACTCAAGGTCATCCTTGTTGTTCGCCGAAACGTATTGGAATCGCTCCGATCCTTTGTGCAGGCCAGGGAAAGCGGTCACTGGCTGAAGTTCAGCTGGGACAACGATACCGCTCGGCCACCGAGCGTCAGGTTGTCAATCGCCGACTGTGAGGCTTATTTCAAAGCCGCCGACGATTTTCACGCTCGCGTTATGGACTCCTTCACGTCGGCCAACCTGCTTGTAAG
>NZ_RZPB01000033.1:0-18454 GCF_003998535.1 Mesorhizobium sp. M7A.F.Ca.AU.002.02.1.1
TATTATCGCACAAGCTAATGGAACCTCGTTTTCTCGGGAGCGTTTTTCTCACGACTTGGAATTTGGAGAGATTATCGTGAGAGATATTGCAGCCACAGCCACGTTGCTTGCATCGATCGCCATCGTGATTGCATTGATTCTTCTGGTGCCGAAGAGCTTTGGATTCGAAACCTCTCAGCCGATTGTCCAGGGCGAGCTTCCAACGAAATGACAAAGCAGGCGAGGCACGACGTCTGCTTCCTTTGACACCTACCGCACCAAGACGCCGGCGTGGCTGCAGAGCGCTGCGAACGCTTCCTGCGCCTCGGCGGCGCCTGTCTGGGTTTCCAATGCGGCTTCGACCTTCTCGCGCGCCGCCTGGTAGAACGGGCCGCGCTTGGCCTGCGGCCAATCGATCAGGATTTCGCTGGCATCCCTGAGCGTGGCGACGTCGCGGATCGTGTCCGAGCCATGCGGCTTGATCCGCATCGGTGTGGGCAAAATGAGCTCGGACATGTCCTGTTTTCCAACTACTGCAGGAGTTTTGCTTCGCGCGCGGCGTCGATCACCGCCCGCATCGCTTTTTCCGGCGGCGTCCAGCCATCCAGCGCATCGCGGCAGCTGCGCAACGCCGCCCGGTAGCGCCGTCCCTGGCCAGCCGGCCAGTCGCCGAGGCATTCCAGGCCTTCCCAGGCGCTGCGGACGATGCGCTCGCGCTCAGGCGCGAATTTCAGCCTGATGGGGCGGGGAAACATCTTGTCGTTCAACGGTCGTCTCCATGATTGCCGCAAGTCGCCGGGCGACATGCGTGAGAGGCGTCCGGTAACGTCGGCGGCAGGGCAGGGTTCCCTTGCCCGGAGATCAAATCTCTGCGTCGATGTCCGACAGCGATCTCGGCGTCGGCGCTTCGGCGTTGTACGCCGCTGGGCGGTCATGCTCGAACTGTTCGGCGCCGGGCAAAGCGTGCAGCCAGGTCTCGCGCCTGGAGGTCCACAATTCATATTCGGGCACGAGATCGGTCGGCGCGATGTCGAGGCTGCCGATTGCCACCTCGGCCTCGTTGTCGTCGACCCAGGCGACGCGGCCGCCGCATGTCGGGCAAAAGCTGCGCGTGCCATAGGAGCTGACGAGGCCGGTGGTCTCGAAGGCCTCGCGCGGCCAGATGGCAAAGGCCGAATAGACCGAACCGCCGGCCTTGCGGCAATCCTTGCAATGGCACAGGCCGACGCGCAGCGGCGCGCCGTGAACCTCGAACTGCACGCCGCCGCACAGGCAGCTGCCGGTCCTGCGTATGGTGTCGGACATGACAACCTCCCTCAATGCGTGGCGCTGCGGGCCGGGTGGGACAGATGCTCGTCTGCCGTTTCGTTGGCCAGGATGAGAAACCGGGAAAAAGACATCCTGTTCACCGTACCACCAGGCCCGGTTGACGCGGCCCGCAGCGTCTTCAACGCCGCCCAGGCGAAATGGTTTCGGCTAGCCGCGGGCCGCCATATGGGCGTCGAGCTTCTTGCGCGAGGGTCCGTAGCGCTTGATGATGGTCTGTGCCTCGCTTGGCGGAATGCCGTATTTGCGGGCAAAGGCGGCAACCTCGTAGGGCTCTTCGCCCGAGACCTGCTTGCGGTCCTGTTTCGTCTTCGACTTGTCGTCAGCCATCTCAGGCCTCGCTTTCTGTTGTCGGGGAAACGCGCAACCTTCGGCGCCCGCGATCAACACGACATAACACAGATCGGCGCCGCCGGTTCCACCAGGCGACACGGCCAGGCTGCAACCGGCCTGTATCAGGCCGATGGCCGCATCGGGTCGGCGTCGGCAGCGTGGTCGCCGTCACATTCGGAGCATGCCGCGCTGAGGCCGGGGCAGCCGCGCCGGTGGGTGCCGGCAGGGCAACAATGGCCGTTGGAACTCGTCCAGCGCGGACATTGGAAGACCTGGCCAGCGCCGCCGCAGCCGCTGCATTCCAGCGTCGCCGACCCCACGCCACGAGGTATCGCCCCAAACCTGACGCTTGTTCGCAAATTTCAGCCCACCCAAAATTGCTGCACCGGCACACCGCTGCATTAGCCCCGGCTAACAATATCACATTCGTGATTACCAACAAGTTTCAATCGCGATGCGCCGGAGAGCCGTTCGGGCCGGCGTGTCGTCAGGCCGGCTTCAGCCGCATCGCGGCGAGATACATGAGCGCCGAGGCGGCCTGCCCGCGGTCCCAGCCGGCAGCCTCGACCTTGCGGAGCAGGGCGTCGAGATGCGGAGCCAGCATATCCCTGCATTCCTGTTCGTAGGCGGTGCTCATCGCCGGATGCCGCGGTGCGCCGATGGTCAATGCCTTGGCCATGTCCGTTTCCCCCTTTGAGGGAGCAACGCTATACCGTCGGCCGGCAAACCGAAAATCGCTCCTTGCCGTCGGTGTGAGGCTTCGAAGCCTGCTTCGACCCGCGGCAAGCGCCCTGTCGAGAAAAATTGGCCTGGTGTGTCGGATCTGGCGTCCGTCGCGCGTCCTAGGAGCGAGCAACCTGCAAAGCTGGAGAACGAGCATGTCGTCGCAAATCACTCAATCGCCGTGGCAGACCGCGGCCCTTCTCATCGCCCGGCTGATCTTCGCCGGCGTCTTCCTGATGGCGGTGACGTTCAAATTCATGGGCATGGCGGCCACCGCCGGCTATATCGCCGCCGCCGGCTTTCCGTTTCCGCTGTTCCTGGCCTGGTGCGCGGCGATCCTGGAAGTCGCGCTGGTGCTGTGCTTCCTGACCGGCGCCTTCTTCACGCAGGCGGCCCTTGTCGCCGCCGCCTATGTGCTGTTCCTGGCCCTTGCCTTCCACGGACCCAGCCACTGGGCCGGCAACCAGGCCGAGTTCGGCTTCTTCATCGACCATTTTTCGTTCCTGGCCGGACTGCTGTTTGCGGCGGTGCATGGACCGGGCAAGGTGCTTTCGCTCAATTTGGGATGGCCGGGCAGGGCTTGAGGCGAGGGCAGTGGGCCACCGCGGACGCATGCCGGCCCGCCGGCACCGTTCACAGCTGGTCGTTGTAGGGTTCCTTTATCTTGCCGACCATGCGGGCCAGCTTTGAGAAGGACGGCAGCTCCGCCTCCGGCTGGCACTGGTTGGCGAGTTCCAGCAGCCGGATCGGAAAGTTGACGGCGTCGCGGCTGGATGCGGACATGCCTTCGGATCGTTCCTCGTTGGTTTCGCCGGCCTCGGTCTTGCGCAGGGCCAGGTCGATTTCCTCCGCCGTCAGCACCCCCTTTTGAACCAGGAGACGATTGATCGAGGCGACGGCCATCAACAGGCCTTCGAGTTGCAGGTTGGCGACATTCATGGCGATTGCTCCCGTGGCTGGGGTTGAAACGCACGAGCGGCATTTCCGCTCCAGAAAGGCTGCGGGCGAACGCCTATTCCTGCGTCAGCCGTTCGCCATATTCGCGCCACAGCGCCTTGACCTCCAGGTTGCCGAGGCTGCCGATCGAAACATCCCCACAGCTGATGGCGACGGCGCCGACGTCGTATTGGGGGTAGGCGTTGGCGACGAAACGGATGGCTTCGCCCAGCGAACGCACGCGGATGACTGGATCGGCCTGACCCTGGCCGGTGCTGCACACGCCGGAAACCGTGGCTGGTGCATGCCGCATCCTGAACACGGATGCCATGGCTGGTCTGTCCATCGTCCTCTCCCACAAGGCCGTGCGACGGGAATCATTCCATGAGCTTCGACGAATGATTTCACACCTGCCGGCTTATGACCAGCCGCCGGCAAAAGCAGGGTTTTACGCGCTTTGCCAGCGTCGCTCAGCGCGGGAGTTTCGACCAGACTAGGAATTTTTTCTCAGAAAGTGGTTGACGGGGTGAGTGCAGCTTCGCCTTCCAGACGCTGAACCCTGTGATCGGCACCGACGACATTGTGCTGTCGTTCTACCAGTCCGACGACACAGTCGGGGATATCCAGGCAGCCGCGCAAGGCATCATCGACCAGGCCCAGGCCGCTGCGGACGTAGCGACGGGCGCCATGACAACCGTGCTCGATCCGCAATTCGCGACCAAGGCGACGGCGGAGGCATTTTCCCCACCGATAGCACCCACATACATCCGCACCGCCTTCTACGACAGCTCTCAGGTGGCAGGCAGTGGCGCTGTGTACCGCAAGAATGGAACGAATGTCGGGGATTTGGTGATCATGCTGAGCGATGGCATGACGAAGACAGGCTATACGCTCGCCTCGACCCCGGTGACGGCATCAATGCTCGGGGCGCGTGGTAACGGTACAAATGCCACGGCTGCTATCAGTGCACTGCTCGCGGGCAGCTATCCGCATGTGCTGATTGACGGCTCCTACCAGACCGACGGCAACCATACGATCTCGACAGCGAAGAAGCGCGTCGAATGCCTGGGCGGCTCTGCCCTGATCCTGCGCGCGCCAGTCGGTGCCGTTACCGGCCACCATCCCGTCATCGATATCGCTGCCGATGACGTCCTGATAGACGGGGACCTCACGATTGATGGTGGATCACATGCCGGCTACCAGGCTTCTATCGGTATTCGCGTCGGCCTCTCCACTGGTGCACGCCGGAAGCGGCCGACAATCCGCGGCGTGAAAGTCCGCAATCTCGGCCTTGCCGGTGTGATGGCGCTCTGTGTCGACAGCCCGACGATTGAGGACATTGACGGCTATAACATCGTCACGCCAACCGGCGGCGAGTTTGGCGACACGGTTTACGTGGCCGGCGTCCGCAAGCCGATCGTGCGCAACATCCGGTCGGCGAAGTGCAAACGCGACGGTGTCGTGTTGACCTATACGGGGAATCTAAACACCACCGACGTGTTGGTCGACGGGGTTTTCGCCGATGCACATCTCGACAGCCCCTCCGCCGGTGTCTGGGTGGAGATGACCGGTGCGCGAGATCCGCGAGGGATCATAACTAACGTGGTGGCGAATGACTGTCTGATTGGCGTAGCTGCGACTGACGCCAACAGCGAGATCGTCATTTCGAATGTCAAGGCAATCGGCAACCGGCTCTCCGGTAGTTCTGCCGGTAACGTCTTCGGCGTTCAGATTCAGTCGGGCCGGCTCGATAACTGGTACATCGATCGCTACAACACAGCCCTGCAATTGGAACCAAACGGCGAATATCAGTTCGCCCTCAGCTCGCAAGTTGGATCGTTTGCGATTAGCGAAACGGTCAGCGGCGGCACCTCTGGCTCGACCGGAACCCTGCGGTTCCAACATTTTGAAATCGTCATTACCGGTTCAACCCTCGACTATGAACTCGGTGAGACGGTGACAGGCGGTTCATCCGGCGCGACGGGCATCTTGGTCGACTTCTTTGCCAACGTGCTGAGGGTCTTGCCGATAAGCGGAACGTTTCAGGCCGCTGAAACAATCACTGGAGGCACCTCTGCGATTGCCAAAACGGCAAACAGCGCGACCCAGCGCATCTATGTGCGCGGTTCGGCCGGCATCTTTCGGGCTGGCGAGACTATCACGGGCGGAACGTCAGGTGCCACAGCCGTAATCGCCGCGCCCTACCAGACGCCACTTGCGATCGGCCCGGGCACGTTGATGAACTGCTCGACCGACGCCATTGTCGTTGCGAACGTAGTGACACCGGCGAGCCTTAGCCTTTCTGGCATCAGGGGAAACACCCAGTCGCATGGCGTCCGGTTCAATCTTTCGGTGGGCCAACGGCTGCGCAAAGCCAGTCTCAGGGACATCGCCCTGAAGAACCCGACCTCCATTGGCGTTGCCTTTCGGGTAACCACCGGCGGCGCGATAGACGAAATGCTGGTCGATGGCTTTGACATGACGGAATGGGTTGGCGATGGCACCGGCAGTTCCATCACGGCCGGCACCGTGACCAGGTTTATTGGCGGCAACAATCCCGGCCTGCAGGGGACGTCGAGTGTGCCGATCAATCTGAGCGTTAACACAACGCTGTCCGGGCTTCACAACCGGGCACTCTGCCACAACAACAGCGCCGGCGCGACGTGCACACATACGCTGCCGCCTGCCGTGCCTGGCCTTCGGATCGGCTTTGCCGGGGTACACGCAACCCATGTCATGAACATCGAGCCCAACGGGACGGACACGATCAAGGGCGGCGGTGCAGGCAAATATCTCATTCTCGATCCCGGCGAGCGTGTAACCCTGGAGGCATACGCAACGGGCTCATGGGTGGTCAGCGCGACAGTCGGTTGGGCGGGCGATTTCGAGTTGTGACTTTGTCGTTGTGAATGACCGAATCGCCTAGGTTGCTTTTTTGATCCAAATAGTCGAACGAAAGATATGGTCCTCGCTCTGTGGTCAATGGTGGCCGTGACCACCTTTATACTTGTGGCCCGCCACAATCGGGTTTCTGTTGTAGCGATTGGCTATATCGGCCTTCTTGCTTATTCGGTGCCCGCGCTGATTGGCTTCACGCGGCCTGTGAGCGCGAAAGGATTGGTGCCATATCTTGAGCCGGCGTCGTCGGAAGCAATTCTGGTGATGGTCGCTGCTTGGCTAGGGTTCGGGTTGGCGCTGCTGCTGATGCCTTCGTCTGTGGGCGGCAGGCGTCCCCCTTGTTACCAACTGCACCCGATGCGGGTCATCTGGTTCATTCGGTGCGCGCTGATCATTTCTTTAGCCTGCTATGCATGGATGGCAAACAGGGCTGGACTTGAGTGGTACGCGATGGAGCGTGCCGACATCTATGACGCCGTCGGTGGGCTCATTTCCATCGTGTGGCGTTGGGTCAGCGGCATCGGTCTTCTGGCATCAATCTATTTCGATAGGCCATGGGGTCGCGGCGCTCGTATTTATCAAGCCATCTTTGCGTTAATGGTCGCACTTAATGCGATCGCGGGTGATCGGACGGTCCCGGTGATCTTGGCAATGGCGTTTGCCATCGTGTTATTGTGGGAGTGGCCGATAACGAAGGCGGCCCTGCATTGGAAGGCATGGGCGATCGGGCTGGCGACGCTTGCGATCATCTTCTTTATGAAGCCCTTCTATCTGGCCTACAAACGCGACCTGCCGTTTGGCAGGATGCTGACAGGCGGTTCTGATCCGATGGCTATGGTGGCCTCCTGGGAAGCCTTCGGCACTCATGAAAACATCGAAGGGCTGATTAGGAGTAGCACGACCTATCCATGGTGGAACACGGTTCGCGATACCTTGGCGCAACTGCTAATTCAGCCGTCGGCCTTCGGCTTCGACAGCACTGGGTTCAACACGGTGCTCCAGACCCAGATATTTTCACAGGCGTTGTACGGCTTGGCTGGTACATTCTGGGGGCAGGCGTGGGCGATTGGCGGTATTCCCGTTGTGATCGTATTTGGGTTGATCTATGGCGGAGCGTTGGTGGCGTTGCATCATGCTTCGCTCAAAAGTAAGGGTATGTGGTTCTTCTTCTGGATCATCCTCGGCAGCGTGATTGGGGTCTATGCGCACCGGAATGCCTTGGAGAATGTTCTTGCGCAGGCACGGCAGCCATTCGTCGGTTTCGTGACGATTCAGGTCTTGGTGTGGGTACTGCTCTTCGGGCGCTTCCATACCAGCATTCCGGCTGTTCCGATTGTGGGTCGAGACTACGGCAAATGAACTGACGTTGAGCGGCGCCTTGGGGGAGGCAAATGAATGGTGGAGCAGGTATATCTCGATCGGCAGCATGATCGTCTTGTATTCATCGACCAACCAGCCGACGAAGGATTCTGGGACGATCGTTGGGCGCAATCCCTAACAGCAACGGACATTCGGAAAAAGAGCGTCTTTGTCCAGCATGTTACCCGAAAGTATTTAAGCCCGCCTGATCGAGTGATTGATGCAGGCTGCGGTGTGGCAAACACAGTCTTTGGGCTCCATCACGCCGGGTTCGAGGCATACGGACTAGACTTTGCCCCCGTAACCATCGCTAGAATCAAGAAGCACGCCCCCGAACTTAATATCGTTCTCGGCGACGTGCGAGAAATGCCATTCGAGGATGCCTTTTTCGAAGGGGTGTGGTCCTTAGGGGTGATCGAACATTTCAAGGATGGTTACGCATCGATCATCGAGGAGGTACGCCGAGTGCTGAAACCTGGCGGACTCCTTTTCCTAACTGTCCCCAGCGTGTCGCCATTGAGGCGTCTAAAGATGCGGCTCGGTCGATACGAAGATGTGAGTGCCGCGGACATGGCTCGATTTTACCAATTTGCCTTCACCCCGAACGACACAATTAGAACGATCAGCGGGATGGGGTTCCGGCTTTTGGAAAGTCGGTCCAGGGGCGGATATCTGGGGTTGATGCGGGAAAGCAATTTGTTCAAGCGCCTGCTTGAACCATTGTATGAGAGCCGGTCGCGACCGATGGTGACCTTACGACGCGCGATCGACTTAGTGATCAGTCCAGTATCGTTTCACACAAAGCTGTTCGTCTTCAAAAAGAACTAGCTGAAACTGAATTTTCGAACTCCGACCTCAGTTACTTGTATCCAGCACGAGTTGTCGCGGCGCTTCGACTGAAGTCCTGTTGATCATTTCCGCAGCGTCAACGCGCCGAAGACTCATTCATTGATCTTTATCCTGACGGAGCTTCTCATCGATGTCTCTCAGGCTTTTGTTGTACGCTCGCGTCTCTCGCCGCACCCCTATCGTGGCAATAACTACCCACGCGATAGAGAAGGCGCCGATGAGGACTCCTAAAACTAAATGTCTTATGTCAGGCATATGTGCTTTTGCGCGTCCTAGGTGCGTCAATGACTTACCGAGCGCACGATTCTCTTGCCGATACTCAGAATTTTAAGTCTGTATCTGCCAACTTGGCGAATGATATCCAGAATCATAATCGCCCGCGCCAAGCCTAACCTCCACCCGGCGAACATACCAAAAATCAAAAACTGAACAACTGCCCGGAAGGGCGGAAAGGAAACACCATGGACCGCAACTTCGCGCGGGCGCTTGCGCTTGTTCTCAAATCGGAAGGCGGGTGGTCGGACCATCTGGCCGATCCTGGCGGCGCCACCATGAAGGGCGTGACGCTTGCCAGCTTCCGCCGCTATGTGAAGGCGGGCGCGACAAAGGCGGATCTGCGCGCGATCAGCGACGCGCAGGTCGCCACCGTCTATCGCCGCTTCTACTGGGACGCTGTGCTCGGCGCCGAGTTGCCCGATGGCGTCGATCACGCGGTATTCGATTTCGCCGTCAACAGCGGGCCTGGCCGGGCGGCCAAATATCTGCAGGCGGCCGTCGGCGTTGCGCAGGACGGCCGGATCGGACCGGTCACCGTCGCGGCGGCCAAGGCAAAGCCGGCCGGTGTGACCATCGATGCACTTTGCGATGCGCGGCTGGCGTTCCTGAAGCGGTTGCCGACATGGGCAACATTCGGGCGCGGCTGGTCGGATCGGGTCAGGTCGGTGCGGGTTCAGGCCCTGCTGATGTCGGCGCAGCGCCCCGCCGCACCGGTGACCGCGGCGGCGCCGCCCAGGGTCGAAACATCGGCCAATGGGGCGCCGTCGGTTCGTCTCGAGCAGCCGACGCCCGGCGGCAAGACGGCTGCCGTGGCCGGCCTCCTCGTTCTCATGGCCGGAGCGCTCGCGGCCGTCCGGCATCAGATCGCCGATTTTTTCGGAAGCCTGTTTCGATGACATGGTTCAACACCAATGCGCTGCACAATCTCCTCAACACGCTGATCGCCATCATCTGCGGCGGCGCGCTCGCCGGCTTTGACTGGACGCTGCTCGGCGTGAGCGACCGCACCGCCCTTCAGATCAGCGGCGCCATTGCCCTTGCCAAGATCATCATCAACGCGGTGCGTGACGGGCCGCGCGGCATGGTCGCGCCGGCCAAGGAGACATGAGATGGGAACACTCGCTTTCGCGCTGCTTGGCCAGGCCTGGCCGTATCTTCTGGCAATGGGCGCCGCGCTCGCCGGTGTCTGGACGGCCTACGCCAAGGGCAAGGCCAACCAGAAGGCCAGGCAGGATGCCGCCGACGCCGCGGCGCGCACCGAAGCCCAGGAGATCGACGATGCCGTCGCCGGCCGGGCGCCGGACGACAACAGAGGGAGGCTGGCCAGATGGTCAAAATCATAGCGCTCTCGCTCCTGCTGGCCGGCTGCACCACATCAGGCGGATCGTTCTGCGCGGCCGGGCATCCCATCCGGCCGACAAGGGCAGAGGCGGCGGCCCTTTCCGACGCGTCGGTGGCGGCGATCCTGGCTCACAACGAAAAGGGTCAGAAATTTTGCGGCTGGAGGCCATGATGAACGATCTTTTCGACCTGCTCGGCATCAAGGGACCGGTCGTGGCGGCGGGTCTCGCCGGCGGCGTTCTGCGCGCGCTGTCGCGGCATCGCTACAAGCTGCGCGAAATGGTGGCCTCGCCGATCTGCGGCGCGCTTGCGGCGGCTTATCTGACGCTGCCGGCGGTCTCCTACGCCAGGATCGCCGGCCTGCCGATGCCCGATCCCGCCGACGACACCACCACGCTGGCGGCCGCCTTCCTGATCGGCGTCTGTGCGATGTGGATTTCGGACGTGCTGTTCGAGTTTGTGGTGCGGAGATTCAAGCCGGGGGTGGAGGAGTAGCTGTTGGCACCGCGTCGTCTGTTGGCTGCTGCCTGACGGAATTACCGAGACAGGTGGACCTGGCGCGGCGTGGCTCTCATTTCCAGGACCGACCGCTGCCCGCTTCGGCTCACGCCGGGGCGGGCTTTTTTGCATTTCCGATCGGCCATTGCTGAGCGGCATTCGAGTTGACCGGTCTCGTCGTCGTCCGTTGTGATAAGCAAGTTAATCATGTCGGTTATGCATAATGATTATTGTTAATTTTTGATTGAAGCACCGAAACTAGATAAAGACTTGAGCGGATGAATTGTTCATATATTGTTAAGCAAGAGGTAGACCACAGAAGACGGAAGCCATCTCCATCATCAAACGGGAGTAGCTTTCATGAACAAGTTCACTGTTATTTTCGCCGCTGTTGCAGTTGCATCGTCCGTTGGAGCCGCCGAGGCAGGTTGTGGGTGCGGAGGTTCGGGCGGCTGGGGAGGCAATTCGAGCAGCCTGATCAATGTTTCGCCGTCCATCGACCTTGGCAAGATCACCGCGCTGAACGACGTGCTCAGCGGCAACAACATCCTGAGCGGCAATGTCGTCTCAGGCATTCTGAACGGCAACAAGACCGGCATCGTCGGTGGCGTTCTGAGCGGGCTCGGCGTGAACCTGCTGGGCGGCAACAGCTACAGGCTGGGCAAGCGCCACTAGGCCGGCGCTGCATTTCAACTGTCGAAGGCAACCCAAAATAGCCCGTTCCGGTGCGCCGGGCGGGCTATTTCGCGTGTCGGGCCGATCAAGCGAGGATGTTGACCGCGCGTGCCGCGACCAGCGCGATGGTCAGCAGCGAGATCATGGCCTCGGCCATCATCAGCAGCTTGGCGCGCTGGGAAAGGGGCAAGGTATCGGTGGGCGAAAACGCTGTCGCATTGGTGAAGGCGAGGAAGAAATAATCGACGAAACCGGGCAGCCAATCTCGGAGGTCACGGTCGTTCAACGTCATCTGCGCGAACAGGAAATCGGCCTGCGCAAGCTTGACGAGGCCGCAGGTCGGCGGGCCGCCGCGGTCGGTGCTCCAGAACCACAAGGCAAAGACGATGACGTTGGTGACCCAGATGTTGAGTGCGTCGATCAGCAGCGTCGTGCCGCTGTTGCCGGCATGGCCCTCCAGCAAGGCACGCACCAGCAGGACCAGCGAACCGCAGTTCATGATGCTGATGATGGCGGTCATGGTCAGGGCTGTTCTGCGGATCATGACCCGAAACTGGCCGATCGCATGCCACTCGTGGTCCTCGACCGCCTTGCGGGTGGCGGCCTGTGTCCAGGCGGTGGCCACCGACAAGGGCAGCAGCAGAGCGGCCTCCAGCGCGGGCGCTAGCCAGCGCGGTCCGAATGAGAGATTGTTGATGACCAGAAGCTGCAGGCAGATGATGACGAGAACGGCCGCACGGGCCATCCAGAAATCGAGCGCACGGTAGTGGATGATGGCATGGTGGTGGCGCATTTATCAAATCCTGGATGCTTTTTGGGGGACGGGAACCGGTCAGGCGTAGGCGACGCCTGCCGCGATCACGCCCGATGCGCCGTGCCCGGCATGTTCAGGGCGCTCCGGGACGGCGTGTTCCATTGTTGTCCTGCTGGCATGTGATGATGAGAGAGGCGGCATGGTGGCGCGAAACTCTGCCTCAATCTTGGTTTTGCCATGGTCACCCAAGTTTACATTTTCGTAAGCTTCGAGTTCTGGGCTGTTCCAAAAACCGTCCGGTGTGATTTATCCACCGCATGACGCGAATCGACGAACCCATGAACGGTTGGCTGCCGGTCGGCAGTTCTGTTCCAGGCGACTGGCGGCAGTCGTCGATCTGGCAGGGGCTGACGCGCTATCCAGAAGCCGGCCTGGCGCTTTTATGCCTGACACAGATCCTGTGCTGGACCGTGGCGCCCGCGCTTGTCGACGTGTCACCGCCCAACGATGTCGTCGAAGGCTTCATGTGGGGCCGCGAATGGGTGCTGTTGACCTACAAGCATCCACAGCTTCCCGGCTGGCTGCTCGAGATCAGCCATCTTCTGACCGGATCGTTCCGCTGGCCGCAATATCTCGTGGCTCAGCTAACGATCTCGGCCACTTTCGTGCTAGTCTATCTGCTGGCCCGCGACATGCTCGGGCGAACCCGCGCGCTGGCCGCCGTGCTTCTGATGCCGTCGCTCTATTTCTTCGGCTGGCCGACCCCACAGTTCAATCATGACTACGCGCAGATGCCCTTCTGGGCCGCTATCTGCTGGCTGTTGTGGCGTGCGGGCCGTGGTGGTGGGCCGGGCTGGTGGCTGGCGCTCGGGCTGGTGTCGGGCGTCGGGCTCTATGCCAAGCTTTCCACCGGCCTATTATTGCTTTTCGGGGCGATCTGGCTGCTGTCGGACACACGCGCACGCAGTCGGCTCGCCACGCCCTGGCCATGGCTCGGGCTCGCGGTTTTCGGCGCTGTCGCCGCTCCACTGGCCGCCGAACTCTGCCGCGTCGATTTCCTGCCGCTGACCTATGCCGCCTGGCGCGATCAGTGGGTGGTGGCTCATCGCTCCCGCTTTTATTATATCGGCGTCCAGATGGCTGGGCTCTGCGGCTTTCTTCTGGTGCTGGCGATATCAGGGCTGCTGCGGCGCTCGCCCGCGCCGCAAAAGCCCGTCGGGCGCGGCACGCTGGTCTATCTCTTGTGGATGGGGGTTGGCCCGGCGATCCTCGTCATGGTGGCGTCCCTGTTCACCGGCGCCGGCGAGGCCTGGGGCGCGCCGATGTACAATCTTGCTGGCGTTGTGGCGCTCGCCTTGCTGGGCCATCGCCTCGGCGCCATCGAGATGCGAAAGCTGGCGATCTGCGCGCTCATCTCCATTGTCGGCATATCCGGTGCCTATGCGGGCATCCGCTGGACGAAATGCAATCTGCGTGGGCGCATGGACGCCGTCTGCTGGCCGGCGCAAAAGATCTCGGATGAGGCAGAGGCTGTCTGGCACGCTGCGACGCCCGATCGGCTCGACATCGTCGGCGGCCATGCCCTTATTGCGCCGCTGGCGGGCCTCAATGCCTATGACAAGCCGTCGATCTTCACCGAACTGAACATGCAGTACGCCCCCTGGATCACCAAGGAGCGGCTGCGCGAGCATGGCATATTGCTGGTCTGGCCCGGGCGCGATGTGCCATCTTATCTGCAGGCGTGGGTGGGCGACATCCCGATCAAAACCGTTCTTTTCGACTGGTCGCTCAAGGCGCCGCCGGTGGCGATCAGCTTCGCAGCCATTCCGCCTGGCGCGCGGCAGTTGCCGGGTGCTATCGACGGCCTCGCCCGACCGAGCAACTGAAGCAGATCCGCCGGTCCGCTGGACGAAGCAGGTGACAATGCCCATCTATGTCCAGACAAACTTGCCTTTGAGGAGACGTGATATGGCGACTTCGACCGAACGCGCAGTCCTTGCCGGTGGCTGCTTCTGGGGTATGCAGGATTTGATACGGCGCTATCCCGGCGTCATTTCCACCCGTGTTGGCTACAGCGGCGGCGACGTGCCCAACGCCACCTACCGCAACCACGGCAGCCATGCCGAAGCCATCGAGATCAATTTCGATCCGGCCATCATAAGCTATCGCACGCTGCTGGAACGCTTTTTCCAGATCCACGATCCGACGACCCGCAACCGCCAGGGCAACGATGTCGGGACGAGTTATCGCTCGGCGATCTATTACACCAGCGACGAACAGAAGCGCATCGCCGAGGACACGATCGCCGATGTCGATGCCTCGGGCCTGTGGCCGGGCAAGGTCGTCACCGAAGTCGCACCCGTTGGCCCCTTCTGGGAAGCCGAGCCCGAGCATCAGGACTATCTGGAGAAATACCCCAACGGATACACCTGCCACTTCGTCAGGCCGGGGTGGAAGCTGCCGGTTCGGGAAAAAGCGGTGCCGTAGATACACTGATACGACAGGATTTGAGAAGCCGCGGAGCGCTCGCTCCGCGGCTTCTTTTCATTGCAATTCCTACTTGCCGCAATGGTTGTCATTAACTGTCGGCGCGGTGGTGCCCGGCGACGTTCCACTGGCATCGGGCTGTGCGCCCTGCGGATGGGCAGGGCAATTTTCATCCGCGTTTGAATTCGTGGCGCCCGGTGCTACCGTCGTACTGTTGGTCGTGCCGGGGTCTACCGTGTTCGGCGAAGCCGGCGTATTTGGGTCGACGGTGACCGACTTGCCGCTGCCGCCGGATCCGTCGGTGCCGCTTGTGCCATTGCTCTGCGCCATGGCCGATGTCGCCAGGCCAATGGTGAGCGCCGAAGCTGCGAGGATTTTCATGAACATGGTTTGTCTCCATTGTCTGTGAACTCGTCGCGTAGCGACTGGTGGGACAACCTCGCGGCCTGGTGAAGGTTCCCGATAAATTCTCGCGCCGGCAGAGCCAACCGCTCCCGCCCTGGCGCAATGCTTTTGGCGCAGTGCGATAAAAAAAACGGCTTTTCCTTCAACTCGAATGATGCTTTAAGGCGCACATCCACAGGGGTGCTCCGTACGGTCGGGGCTGAGACGGGGGCGGCAAGCCCACAGACCCTAGAAGCTGATCTGGGTAATACCAGCGGAGCGAGGCGGGCGATGTTTTCAGGCGCACAGATTTCCCTATATCCCATGACCGACGATTTCGTCGGTGTCATCCTTGGCGCGCTCGGTGCGCTCGATCCCTGGCGCGACAAACTCAGGATCGAGACCGACGACATCTCGACCTTGCTGATCGGGCCGCCCGAAGTGCTGTTTCCTGCCATGCGCGACCTCTTCGTGGCGGCGGCACGCAGCGGCAAACATTGCGTGTTGTCGGCCACCATCTCGCGCGGCTGCCCTGGCGAGCCGGACGATCCGATCTGCCGCTCCGATGCGTTTGGCGGGCCCGTCGGTCCACTCGGCCCCCGCAAGGACGCGGCCATCGCGGCGGTGCGCAATGCTGCTGCCACCGGCCAGCCGGCGGCGGCGCAGTTCTCGCTCTATGTGATGGGCACAGACGACCACATGGACGAGATCTACGGCTGCATAGACTTTCTCAAGCAGTCCGGCGTCTATGAGCGCTCCAAACATTTCTGCACGAAACTGCGCGGTGATGCCGGTGCGATCTTTTCGGCGCTGGACGAGGCTTTCTGCCGTTTCGGACCAGGCGCTGGCCACGTAACCCTCGACGTCACGGTCTCGGCCAACAGCCCGTCGGCCGTCTGAAGCCGCGCCGCTCTCGCGGCCGTCAAAGGTTATCTCCCGTGGTCTCATCATCAGTCGCTTCGCGCCCGATCGCGAGCTTTCTCGTCAAGGCAATGCCGGCCATGATCTCGGCCGGTTTGCTCCTGCTGGCGTGGGAGCTTTATGCCACCTATTCCGGCATCAGGGCCACGATACTGCCGGCGCCGTCACGCGTCTTCGAGCAAGCGATGCTCAATCGCGAGGCGCTGGCCGACAATGCCGTTCCGACCATCCGTGCCACGCTTCTTGGCTTTGCCTGTTCGCTCAGCGCCGCCTTCGTGCTGTCGATGCTGGTCGACTTCTTCCAGCCGCTGCGGCGTGCGTTGTTTCCCGTCTTCATCGTCAGCCAGACCTTGCCGCTGGTGGCGGTCGCGCCGCTGGTGGTGCTGTGGTTCGGCTTCGGGCTGGCGCCCAAGATCATGCTGGTGGCGCTGGTCACCTTTTTTCCGATGCTGGTTGCATTGGTCGAAGGCTATGAGGCGACCGAGGCCGAGATCGGGCAAATGCTGCGCGCCATGGGGGCAGGGCGCTGGCGCATCTTCCTGCTGGCGCGGCTGCCTTCGGCGCTGCCTTACTTCTTTGCCGGGTTGAGGATCTCCATCACCTATGCGGTGGTCGGCGCCATCTTCGCTGAATATGCCGGTGCCGCGAAGGGTCTGGGCATCTACATGCTCAACGCCAAAAACAATTTCCGTCCTGATCTGGTTCTTGCCGCCGTCGGTGTCAGCGCGGCGCTGACCCTTGTCCTGTTCGGGTTGACCGTGTTGCTGCAGCGCCTTGCCATGCCCTGGGAGCGAGCCGACAGGGAAACTGCCGGGAAGGGGGCCTGGCGATGAGCCGGCTCGAACTGCGGCATGTGCACAAGGCGTTCGGTGGGCTCGACGTGCTGGCCGATATTTCGCTCAGCGTCGGCGCTGGTGAGTTCGTCTCGATCCTTGGACCCTCGGGTGCCGGCAAGTCGACGCTGTTCCAGCTTCTGACCGGCGCCGAGCATGGCGAGGGCGAGATGTTGTTCGACGGCGCGCGGCTCGACGACCACGGCAGGCACTTCGCCTTCATGCCGCAGCGCGACGCGCTGATGCCATGGCGGCGCATCCTCGACAACACGACGCTCGGGCTCGAAGTGCAAGGTATGAGGAGACAGGCGGCGCGGGCGCGCGTTGCGCCGTTGTTTGCCGAATTCGGGCTTGCCGGCTTCGAGCGGCATTTTCCCGCGCAGCTGTCCGGCGGCATGCGCCAGCGCGCGGCCTTGCTGCGCACCGTGGTGCAGGAGCGCGACATGCTCCTGCTCGACGAGCCGTTCGGCGCGCTCGATGCGCTGACCCGCACCGCCATGCAGCGCTGGCTCGAACAGATGTGGCGGCATCATCGCTGGACGGCGCTCTTGATCACCCATGACGTGCGCGAAGCCGTGTTCCTGTCCGACCGCATCTATGTGCTGTCGGCGCGCCCGGCCCGCATCGTGCGTGAAATCAGGGTGCCGTTGCCGCGCCCGCGCAGCCTTGGCGGCGATGCCGCGCGCCAGGCAAGCGCGCTCGAGGCCGAAATCCTCGACATCATCCTCAACCCCAATCCATCCAAAGGACACGATCATGACTGACTTGACGCGCCGGCAGGCCTTGTTGCTGACCCTTGCCACCGGCCTTCCCTTGATTGCCGGGACGGGTCGGGCTCGAGCACAATCGGCGGCACAAAAGGTCACCGTCGCCCTCGACTGGACGGTCAATACCAACCACATCGGACTGTTCGTCGCCCGCGACAAAGGGTTTTATCGCGAAGCCGGGCTCGAGGTCGACATCCTGCCCTACAGCGATACCGGTGCGGGCACGCTGGTCGCAAACCGCGTCGCCGATTTCGGCATCAACGGCACCATCAGCCTGTTCACCCAGAGAACCGCCGGGGCGGATCTGAAGGGCGTCTATGCGGTGGTGCAATCCGAAACAGGCCGCGTGGTCTTCAATGCGGCACGCAACGAGATCAAAAGCCCAAGAAGCCTCGACGGCTTGATCTATGGCGGCTTCGGCAGTGCCTGGGAAAACGCGCTGATATCGACCATCATTCGCCACGACGGCGGCAAGGGCAATTTCGAGACGGTGACGCTCGGCACCTCAGCCTATGAGGCGCTGGCCAATGGGTCGGTCGATTTCACGCTCGAAGTCTCGACCTGGGAGGGTGTCGAAGCCGAACTCAGGGGCGTCAAGCAGCGCAGCTTCGTCTATGCCGATTATGGCGTGCCTGATGAGCACACGACGCTGATCTCTTCGAGCGAAGCCTATCTCCAGGCCAATCCCAAGCCTGCGGCCGACTTCGTTCAGGCGACGCGACGCGGCTACCAGTTCGCTGTCGACCACCCCGACGATGCGGCAACCCTGCTGATCGCTGCAAACAAGGATGCCTTGACCAATCCGGCGCTGATCCACGCCTCGCTGAAGGCATTGATCGACGGCCATTATCTACGCAGCCAAAGCGGGGCCATCGGGACGATGGATCCGGCCAAGATGGAAGCGATTGGCGACTATCTCTTCGCCTCCGGCATTTTGCGCGATTCCGACGGCAAGCTGGTTGCTCGACGTCCGGATTTCGGGAGCTATTTCCGCAACGACTATCTGAGCTAGTCTGGCAAAACCAAATGACATGGGTCGCCAGTCTTTCTTGGCGACCGCGTGGAGCAGGTCGTCTGGAAGTGGCGCCCTGGCTCCCCGACAGCCAGTTTAATAC
>NZ_RZPB01000340.1:0-6298 GCF_003998535.1 Mesorhizobium sp. M7A.F.Ca.AU.002.02.1.1
GACGCCTGGTTCGTCGGCTACACCGCCAATCTCACCACCGGTGTGTGGTTCGGCAATGATGATGGCAGCCCGATGAAGAAGGTCACCGGCGGCGCACTGCCGGCGCAGGCCTGGCACGAGTTCATGGTTGCGGCCCACGAAGGTGTGCCGGTGCGGCCGCTGCCCGGCACCTGGAAATCGACGCCGGGCGACACAATCGTCCCCGACGAGATACCCTCGGCGAACAACACGGCGCCGGTTCCGTCCACGTCGGTCGGCCAGCAGGCACCAGCGCGGCCAGCAGCGCCGGTTGCCCAAGCGCCAGCGCCGGTCCGCGCGGCTCGTCCCGCCCAAACCGTCGATGCCGATGGCCTTTCCATGCCGGGGGATGACGGCGCCACCGCGTCGATCAAGCACCCGGTGCCGCCAGGCGACGTTGGCGGCCCGCGCAAGAAGCGGCAGACCTCGATCCTCGACCTCCTTGGCGGCTGAGTAGACCTGCTAATTCGCCTTTGGTTTGGCGCTGCCCAGCTTCTTGCTGTCAAAGGTCAGTTTGTCGCTGTGAATTTTGCCGTCGCTGATGGTGAGGTGCTTGGCGCAGGAAAGCGCGCCGGACGACTCTGTCATCAAGTCATACATTAGCAGCGCCTGGTGGTCGTCTCCGAAGGCCGCGATCATGCGCACACCGGTCACATCCTGTGAAAGTTTGGTCAGGCCCTCGAGGTAGGGGGCCTTGCCAGTCGACTGTTGCATCGGCCCATCAAAAACGACGTCGTCGGCGACATAGGATGCTGCCTTTTCGAGGTCGTGTCCTGTCCACGCTTTGGTGAAGGCGGTGGCGATGTCGAGGGGTGCTGTCTGTGTCATGACTTTGTCCTGATAGATTGATTCAGAACCCCGCACCCTTTCCGCATTCAAGGACCAACGGCGAGCCGGCTTCCCGGTTCCTCCTTTGAGGTGAATGGTGACATTTCGGCCTCTCGCCACCTCGGCGGCGTTCGGCTACATCTGCCGGCTGGAGACCTGAAATGACTGAGCTCGACACCCGAAAGACCATCGTGCTGACCGGCGCTAGCCGCGGCATCGGCCACGCCACCGTCAAGCGTTTTTCGCGCGAGGGCTGGCGCGTCATCACCTGCTCCAGGCAGGCTTTCGCCGAGGACTGCCCGTGGCCGGCCGGGCCGGAAGACCACATCAAGGTCGATCTCGCCGATCAGGAGGATGTCGGCATCGCCGTCTCCGAAATTCGCCACCGGCTGGAAGCGCATGGCGGCCAGTTGCATGCGCTGGTCAACAATGCCGGCATTTCGCCGAAGCTCAAGGACGGCAACAGCCGCATGAATTCGATCGACACGCCGATGCATGTCTGGCGCGACGTGTTCCAGGTCAATTTCTTCGCGCCGATCATGCTGGCGCGCGGGCTGTTCAAGGAACTGGCGGCGGCCAAGGGCTCGATCGTCAACGTAACCTCGATCGCCGGAACCCGCGTGCATCCTTTCGCCGGCACGGCCTACGCGACATCGAAGGCGGCACTCGGCTCGCTGACGCGCGAGATGGCGCATGATTTCGGTCCGCACGGCATCCGCGTCAACGCGATTGCGCCGGGCGAAATCGATACCGCGATCCTGTCGCCGGGCACGGACAAGATCGTCGAGACCATTCCTCTCAGGCGCCTTGGCACCACGGCCGAAGTCGCCGACATCATCTTTTTCCTGTGCTCGCAGCAGGCGTCGTATGTGACTGGCTCGGAAATCCACATCAATGGCGGCCAGCACGTGTGACAAAACAGGATGCTCATCCTGTTATGGTGAGAACAGCCTTGCCGCTGAAGCTGCGCTGTCGCAGTGCGTCCAGCGCTTGAGCGACGTCTGTCCACGGCGCCGTCAAGGCCACGCGCGTTTCGAGCCGGCCGGCTGCGACCAGAGCGAGCAGTGAGGCGATGTCCTCGCCGATGCCTGGACCAGACGTGTAGTACGCAAAAGTCTGAAGCCTTGCCCCTTCATGATCCGGAACGAACTGGCGGAATCCGACGGGCGTCAGCTCGCCGCTGCTCGAACCGAACATGACGATGGTCCCGCCAGGTGCGATACGTTCGATCGCGCGTGCGAGGCTTTGGCCGCCGACCGACTCGGTGATCAGCGAGAACGGCCCCTCGGCCAGATCGATCGCTTCGACAACCTGCCGGGCTCCGAGGCCGCGGAGATCGTCGGCGTGCCGGGCCGCGGCGATTGCCGTCACCGAGGCGCCTTGCTCGCGGGCGATCTGGATCTGAAAACGGCCGACCGCTCCGCTTGCACCGGTGATCAAGACCTGCTGGCCGGCGAGGTCGCCGCCATGGCGTAGAGTCCTTAGTGCCGTCGTACCGGCGACAGGAAGTGTGGCTGCGGAAACGAAACTGACGTCATCCGGCAGGACGGCGAGACGGTCGATTGGGACTGCGATGCGTTCGGCCCAACCGGCCTCGTCGACCAAAGCAACAACCCGGGCGCCGACGGCTGGCCCGGAACCATCGGCTGCTCTTCGTTCGACAATCCCCGCGATGTCCTGGCCGGGTATCCAGCCCTCGGGGCGTATGGCAAGCAGGCGCAGTTCGCCCCGGTTCAACGAAGTTGCGTGGACAGAGACAAGCGCTTCGTTCGAAGCCGGTTGAGGCTCGGCGATGTCGGCGAGCCTCAACCCGGTCGCGCTTTCGGGAGAGATGACCAGGGCGAGCATGGCGTACCTTGTTGCTGGCTTGTCGGTGCCAGCTTGCTGTGGAAAGCACGGCAAGCTGAGTACGAGCCGGAGCTTATCGACTTTCGCTGTTAAAGAATTTAGCTATCATGGCGTTTAATCGCTAATAACAGTCAACCATGAGACAACCCCTCAGCTACCCCTGGCTCGATCTCGATGTGGATGACCCTGCCGCGCCGGCGATTGCCGTGCGCGTCGACATCCCCGACACCAGAGCGGAAGTCCCCGCCCATCGGCACCGCAAAGGCCAACTCGTCTTCGCACTCGGCGGCGGCGTCACATGCCGCGTTCCAAGCGGTCTATGGATGGTGCCGCCGCATTGCGGGGTGTGGATCCCCGGCGGCATGGAGCACAGCAATGTCGCAACCGCCAACGCCCGGATTTTTTTCGTCTACATAGAGCCGGGAGCCGCCGATCTGCCGGAGCGGTGCTGCACGTTTTCAATCTCGCCCCTGCTGCGCGAATTGATCATCGAGCTTTCCGATCGGGTGGAGGGTGACGGGGCGAGGGGCGAACTCTTGACCAAGATGCTGCTCACCGAATTGCCACGCATGCCTGTCCAGCAATTGCACCTGCCGATCTCGTCCGAGCCACGCTTGAACAGGATCGCCGAAGCGTTGGCGCAAGACCCTGCCGACCGCAGCACACTGGCGGAATGGGCCAACCGCATCGCGCTCAGCGAGAGCAGCCTCGCCCGCCTTGTGGCAAAGGAGACGGGGCTGAGTTTCGGGCGCTGGCGCCAGCAATTGCACTTGATCGTTGCAATTCGGGAACTGGCTTCCGGCAAGAGTGTCCAGCAGGTCTCGGGCGATCTCGGCTATGGTTCCGTTACGGCCTTCATCACCATGTTCAAGAAGGCGCTTGGGAAGCCGCCGGCCAAATACCTCAGCGGTATCGCGCAAAATGGCGGCTCTGCATTCGTGGCGTGATGCTCGCTTGAAAGGGTGGTCGAGCCGATCACGTTGCCAGCGTGCGAGAGTGCAGCTTGGGCTTTGGGACTCAGGCCACCGACGGCTCGGCGGTTTCGCGCCTCAACTCCGGTTTGGAACCGAGAACTTCTTCCACAATCCCGCGCGCAATCTCGCGCTCGCCCATGATCACCGTATCGGCGCCCAAACCCTTGAGATGTTCGACCTCGGCATCGGAATGGGCACGGGCGATGACGTTGATAGCGGGATTGGCGGCGCGGGCGCGGAGCACGATCTGGCCGGCTTCGAAGGCATTGGGGATCGCAAGGATCAGCCGGCTGGCGCCCTCGGGGTTGGCGGCGGCGAACACTTCGGCATTGGCCGCATTGCCGGCGACGGTCTCGACGCTGTCCGCTTTCAGCTTCGCCAGCGTCTTGTCGGCGTCCTCGATGACCAGGAAGGGCATTGCCGCGCCTTTCAGGGCCGAGCCGACCAGGCCACCGACACGGCCGTAGCCGATCAGGATGGCATGGCCGGTGAGTGCCGTCTTTGGCGGCGGCCCGTCCTCCTTTTTCGCCGCTGCCGCGACAGAGGCCACCTGGCCCGGCTCCGTCGCCGGACCAACCGGTTTTGCCTCGACCGGTGGTGCCGTCCTGGCGGCGCGCCGTTCCAGCCACGGCTTCATCCAGTCGATGGCCAGGAACATCAGCGGGTTGAGGACAATCGACAGGATCGCACCGGCCAGAATGAGGTCGCGGCCCTGTTCCGGCAGCAGCTTCAGCCCGACGCCGAGTTCAGCCAGGATGAAGGAGAACTCGCCGATCTGGGCGAGGCTTGCCGAGATTATCAGCGCCGTGGCGATGGGATAGCCGAAGGCAACAACGATGGCGAACGCGGCCAGTGATTTGCCGATGACGATGATGGCGAGCGTCGCCAGGATTGGCCAACCATTGCTGATCAGGCTGAACGGGTCGAACAGCATGCCGACAGAGACGAAGAACAGCACGGAGAAGGCATCGCGCACCGGCAGCGATTCTTCCGCCGCGCGGTGGCTGAGTTCGGATTCGCTCATGATCATGCCGGCGAAGAAGGCGCCCAGCGCCAGCGAGACACCGAACAGTTTGGCCGCACCGAAGGCGACGCCGAGCGCGATGGCCAGAACCGCCAGCCGGAACAGTTCGCGCGAGCCGGTATGGGCGACATAGTGCAGGATCCAGGGAATGACCCGGCGGCCGACCACCAGCATGACGATGACGAAGGCGGCGACCTTGGCCAGCGTGATGCCGACGACGCCCCAGATGCCGTAGCTGGCCGGCAGCGACAGCAGGCCGCTGGCATGGGCGTCGGCCTGCTCCTGGCCGCCGAGCACGCCAGCGAGCGCCGGCAGCAGCACCAGCGCCAGCACCATGGCCAGATCCTCGACGATCAGCCAGCCGACGGCGATGCGGCCGCGCTCGGTCTCGATCATCCGCCGTTCCTGCAGGGCACGCAGCAGCACCACGGTCGAGGCGACCGACAACGCCAGGCCGAACACCAGCCCCGCGCCCATCGACCAGCCGAGCATCCAGGCAAGACCAGCGCCAAGCGCGGTGGCAAAGCCGATCTGGACGATGGCGCCCGGCACGGCGATGGCACGCACCGACAGCAGATCCTTGAGCGAGAAGTGCAGCCCGACGCCGAACATCAGCAAGATGACGCCGATTTCGGCCAGTTCGTTGGCAAGCCCGGCATCGGCGACGAAGCCGGGCGTGTTCGGCCCGACCAGCACGCCGGCTATGAGATAACCGACCAGGGGCGGAATGCGGAAGCGGTTGGCGAGAGCCCCGAAGACGAAAGCCAGCCCCAGACCGGCGACGATGGTGGCGATAAGGGGCGTGTCATGCGGCATTGTCTATGGAGCGCCTTTCAAGTCAGCGATGTTGGATGAGCGCCGCCCAAGGCCGCCGCCTGTTTGCAATATGGTGGATGGTATGTCGGCGATGCAACCCGCAAAGCCGTGAAATCGACGGCGCTGCCGCGAAAATTTGACCGGCAGCTGAGAAAGCTGCCGGCCGGATCGGAATTTGTGCGGAGCTATTCGTCTCGATTCGTCAGGGCCGATCGATGATCAGGCTGCCCGCAGCAAGGCCTCGATTTCCGGTATGGCATGGTTGGTCAATGTCTTGGGAATTTCGGCGGTCACCTTGTCCCCGACCTCCTTGTGCAGCTTTTTGCGCATTGTCCCAAGCACCACCGGCGGCGCGACGAGCACGATCTCGCTGAACTCGCCGTCATGCGCGAGCTTGTAGAGCCGGGCGGCGATTTCATCGGCAAAACGCTCCTTGCCGATGCGGTGCCAGTCCGTATCCTCGACTGCGCTGCGGTGTACGGAGGGACCATCACTGTATCGGCCGGGGCTGTCACTGCCTTGCTCGCGGGTGGGCGGGTTGTCCTGCTGCATTTCCTGCACCACCTCGAGATTCGGATATTTGTTGTCACCGGCGTTCCTGAGGAAAAGCGCCTTCTCGCCATCGGCCACGATCACCCAGATACCGTGCTTGAGTATGATTGTGTTCATGATGACAGGGCTCCTTTTTAGCCGCGTGGCGACCTTTAGTTGGCATTCCGCAGCCGGATCTCGATCCGACATGACGGGCCTTTTGAGAACGCACCTCGAGCCGGTAATGTTCCAGTCGGCA
>NZ_RZPB01000341.1:0-6291 GCF_003998535.1 Mesorhizobium sp. M7A.F.Ca.AU.002.02.1.1
AGGTGAGCCCCCCGGTCGCCATCGCTCCACCCGCCAAGGCCGGTGCCACCCAGCCCGCCGTCATTGCCAGCCCGGCCGCCACATACACGCGCAGCCGTCGCGCCATCGATGAGGAAATCATTGTCCCCGCTCACCCTTTGTTATTAACGAAAGGTTAAGGGGGATTTACAGTCCGTGTCAATTACGACGACGGTCGGATTGTCGGCATGGTTACCCGAGGGGCTGGACAGCGGCACTTGTGCAACAGAATCAGCCAGCCAGCCGGCTTTTACCGGTCAATCGCATGGCTTGTCGCCGTTAAGCTTGGTTTTATGCAAATCATCGTCCCAAAACCCGCAATTTTGGACGACGTGCATTATCTCTTGGCGGCGCGGACCAGCTTCGGCTTCGCCGCGACACGCTCCTGGCGGCCGTAGCTGGTGATGAAGTCGACGATGCGCGGCACGATTTCGGAGCGGAAGCGAGAACCGTTGAACACGCCGTAATGGCCGACCGCCGGCTGCATGTAGTGGGCGTGCCGCTCAGCCGGGATATTGGGGCAAAGATCATGCGCTGCCTTGGTCTGGCCAAGGCCTGATATGTCGTCGTTCTCGCCTTCGACCGTGAACAGCGCGACGTTGCGGATCGCCGACGGATCGATCCTGGTGCCGCGATGCGTCATCTCGCCCTTTGGCAAGGCCTGCCGCACGAAGACGGTGTCGACGGTCTGCAGGTAGAATTCGGCCGTCAGGTCCATGACCGCCAGATACTCGTCGTAGAAATCGCGGTGCTTCTCGGCATTGTCGCCATCATGCTTCACCAGATGCATGAAGAAGTCCTTGTGGGCGATGATGTGGCGATCGAGGTTCATGCTCATGAAGCCGGACAGCTGCAGGAAGCCTGGATAGACCTCGCGGCCGAAGCCTGGCACCGGCCACGGCGCATGCATCACGACATTGTCGCGGAACCAGTCGATGCCTTTTTCCTGCGCCAGCAGATTGACCGCGGTCGGGTTGCTGCGCGTGTCGATAGGCCCGCCCATCAACGTCATCGTCGAGGGCACGAACGGGTCGCCCTTGGATTCCATCAGCGCCACGGCGGCCAGCACCGGCACGGAAGGCTGGCACACCGCCATCACATGCGTGTCCGGCCCGAGCGTGTGCAGCATGTCGATGACATAGTCGATGTAGTCGTCGAGATCGAATTGGCCGTCGGCAAGCGGCACCATGCGGGCATCGACCCAGTCGGTGATGTGCACGTCGGCATAGGGCAGCATCGCTTCCACCGTGCCGCGCAGCAGCGTCGCATAATGGCCCGACATCGGCGCCACGATCAGAAGCTTCGGATCGGGCTTGCGCCCGGCGGGGACAGCGCGCTCGAAGCGCACGAGATTGCAGAACGGCTTCGACCAGACGGTCTTCTCGGCGACCTCGACGCTCTTCCAGTCGACCACGGTCTTGCTCAGGCCGAAGGCCGGCTTGCCGTAGCGGCGCGTGGTGCGCTCGAACAGTTCGGCCGTCGCCGCGATCGAACGGCCCCATTGCGTGTGGGAAAACGGATTGAGCGGATTGGAGTAGAACATCCGCACCGCGTCGGCATAGAGGCGCGCCGGCTGCAGGGCGGCGTGGTTCATCTCATAGAGCTGGTAGAACATCGAGAAACCCCGCTGCTGCCTGCGACCGAAGGCACGACGAGCAGCGCCGAGCCTAAATGTCTCGCGGGGAAGTTAACAACTAATTGCTGCGATGCAATACGTCACGCTGCGTGACCAATGCTTCTTTGGTTCAAGGCCATGGAAATCGGGGCCGAACGGTGCCAGCCGGCTCAGTGTGCGGCTGCGAAATGTGTAGGTAATGTGTCCGGCCCTTGCCGGACACAGGAAGCTCTAGACGCGCGCCATGCACACGGAAGTGTGGCCGGAGCCGATGAAGCCGAGCTGGCCGGCCGCGCCCTTCGACAGGTCGAGCACGCGTCCCTTGATGAACGGACCGCGATCGTTGATGCGCACGACGACGCTGCGGCCGTTGTTCTTGTTGGTCACCCTGAGCTTGGTGCCGAAAGGCAAGGTGCGATGCGCGGCGGTCATCGCCGACGGGTTCATGCGCTCGCCCGAGGCGGTTCTGGAGTGCAGGGCGTACCACGAGGCGCGGCCGCACTGGGCGGCGGCGGTCGCCGAAGAAGCGCCGACCATCAGGCCAGCAGCGATCGTTACCGCGACAATCGCGGTCTGTTTTGGGTTCTTCATATTTGGGGGATGGCTCCGTTTTTGACAGACCCCAGCCGTTAGGTGCCAAATAAGGCGGGAAATGCGGCAGTGATCTGGCGGTTCCGTGGCAATGGCACACGTTTGGAGTCGCTGGGTAACAGTCTGTCAGGGATTTTCCGGCACGCGATGATCAATCAACGATGATCTTTGTGTTGCTATCGGGCATCCGTTTGACAAGATCGAACATTAATATCCAAGTAGAGCTCGGCGCGGCCGGGCCACTTCCTTTGGCTCTTTTATCGCGGTCCCGATGCTGTAACCAATCGACTTCAAAAGGGAGATCCGGCAATGAGGCTGACCAAAAATCTGCTGGCGTTGATTGTGCTTGCCGTCGGCGCGCTGTGGTCGCTGCAAGGCATCGGCGTTGTCGGCGGCAGCTTCATGACCGGCCAGTCGCAATGGCTCTATATCGGCGTCGTCACCATGCTGGTCGGGCTGATCGGGTTGGTGTGGGCGAACCGGTCAAGCGGGTGAGCTTGATGAAAGGTCGACCCCACTCCGGCCCTTCGGGCCACCTCTCCCCCGATCGACGGGGGAGAGGAAAAGCGCGAGCTCGCCGACCTTGGCTCCTTTCCTCTCCCTCCGGAGGGGGGGAGAGGTGGTGCTGCGAAGCTGCGACGGAGTGGGGGAAGGCGGTCCTCCAGGGCCCTGCCCCCGACAGCCCTACCCGAACAGCCGATCCAGAATCTTGCCCTCCAGCCGGGCCAGCTCCACCGAACCGCGCCGGCGCGGCCGTTCCACGGGCACATCCAGATCGAGCGCGACCCGGCCTTCACTGATCACCACGACCCGGTCGGCGAGCGCGACCGCTTCGGCGACATCATGCGTGACCAGCACGGCCGTGAACTTCTGCGCGATCCAGATGCGTTCCAGAAGCTGCTGCATCTCGATGCGGGTCAGGGCGTCGAGTGCGCCGAGCGGCTCGTCGAGAGCCAGGATCTGCGGGTGGCCGACCAGCGCGCGGGCCAGCGCCACGCGCTGCTTCTGACCTCCGGACAGCACCGAAGGCCATTCGTCGGCCCGGTCGGCAAGCCCGACCTCGCCGAGGATGTCGAGCGCGCGGTGCCTCGCTTCGCTACCGGTGGCGATGCCGGTCAGCCCGACCTCGACGTTTTTCACCACGCTGGCCCAGGGCAGGAGCCGTGGCTCCTGGAACATGAAGCGCGTGCGGCTGTGTCCTTCCTCTTCGACGCCGAAGGACAGCGATCCCGATGTCGGCCGGTCGAGCCCGGCCAGAAGCCGCAACAGCGTGCTCTTGCCGCAGCCGCTCTTGCCGATGACGGCGAGGAACTGCCCGGCCGGCACGTCCAGGTCGATGCCGTCGAGCACGGTCTTGTCGCCGAAGCGCTTGCCGGCATGCCTGAAGGCAAAGGCCCGCTGTCCTTCGACGGAGCCGATCGGCCGCACCGGCGTGGCGACGAAGGAACGGGCTGCGGTCAGGCTGGCGGCGGTCATGGGCAATCTCTCATCCGTTCTGGAAGGCCGGATGCCAGCCAAGCGACAAACGCTCGAGCAGGCGGGCGAGGCTGTCGGCGAGCTTGCCGAGCAGCGCGTAGATCAGGATCGACAGCACGACGACATCGATCAGCAGGAATTCGCGCGCCTGCATGGCCATGTAGCCGAGGCCCGAACTGGCCGAGATGGTTTCGGCGACGATCAGCGTCAGCCACATGATGCCCAGGGCATAGCGCAGGCCGACGAAGATCGACGGCAGCGCGCCGGGCAGGATGACGCGGAAGAACAGGGCGCGCCGGTCCATGCCGTAGACGCGGCCCATCTCGACCAGCTGTGGGTCGACGCTCTGGATGCCGAGCAGCGTGTTGACGTAGATCGGAAAGAACACGCCGAGCGCCACCAGGAACAGCTTGGCTTCCTCGTCGATGCCGAACCACAGGATGACCAGCGGGATCAGCGCCAGATGCGGAATGTTGCGGATCATCTGCAGCGTCGTGTCGGTCAGGCCGCGGCTGAGCGTCGACAGCCCGTTGGCAAGGCCAAGCGCAAAACCGATGGAGCCACCGACGGCAAAGCCGGCAAGGGCGCGCGCGGTCGAGACGCCGATGTTGCGGATCAGTTCGCCCGACAGCGTCAGCCGCCAGAAGGCCTCGGCGACCGCGCTGGGCGCCGGCAGCACGTTGGCCGGCATGACGCCGGCGCGGCTGGCAATCTCCCAGCCGGCAATGATCAGCGCCGGCAGCAGCCAGCCGATGGCGTTGCTATGCAGGCGCGTGGAAAAGCTCATGACGAAGCCTGCAGGCGGTTGGCGCCATGGAAGCCGACCGAGAATTCGTTGGCGATGTTCTCATGCGCCCGCTGCCGCCTGGTGCCGAGCCCGAGCTTCGGAAACAGAAGCTCGGCGACGCGGTAGGCCTCCTCGAGATGCGGATAGCCCGAGCCGATGATGGTATCGATGCCGATCGCCTGGTATTCGCGGATGCGCCCGGCGATCTGTTCCGGCGTGCCGACCAGCGCCGTGCCGGCGCCGCCGCGCACCAGCCCGACGCCGGCCCACAGATTGGGCGACACCACCAGCCTGTCACGGCGGCCGCCATGCAGCTCCGACATGCGGCGCTGGCCGACCGAATCCATCTGGTTGAGGAAGCGCGCCTGCGCGTTTTCGATCTGGGCGTCGGTGACATGGCTGATCAGCCGGTCGGCGGCGCGCCAGGCTTCGTCCTCGGTCTCGCGCACGATGAAATGCAGCCGGATGCCGAAGCGCAGTTTTCTGCCGCGCCGCGCCGCCTTTGCGCGCGCCGCGGCCAGCTTCTCGGCGACCTGCGCCGGCGGTTCGCCCCAGGTCAGATACATGTCGACGAGGTCCGCGGCGAGGTCCTGGCCGGCATCCGACGATCCGCCGAAATAGAGCGGCGGCCGTTCCTGGTGCGGCAGAAGGTCGAGGCGGCCATTTTCGACGCGGTAATATTTGCCGTTGAAATTGACCCGCTCGCCGGACACCAGGCCGCGCCAGATGGTCAGGAATTCATGCGCCTGGGCATAGCGCTCGTTATGCGGCAGGAAGACGCCGTCGCCGGCGAGCTCGGTCGGGTTGCCGCCGACCACGACATTGAGCAGCAGGCGGCCATTGCTCAAGCGATCGAGGGCGGCGGTCTGGCGTGCGGCGAAAGTCGGCAGCGTCACGCCCGGCCGCAGCGCGACCAGGAACTTCAGTTTTTCGGTGAGTGTCGCGAGGCCCGTCGCGGTGATCCAGGAATCCTCGCAATTCTGGCCGGTCGGCAACAGCACGCCGGGAAAGCCGAGCCGGTCGACCGCCTGCGCGATCTCCTTGAAGTAGCCGAATTCGGGCGGCCGCTGCTGCTCCTCGGAACCGAGATAGGAGCCGTCGCCATGCGTCGGGATGAACCAGAAGAAATCGAGCGGTGCGGTGCTGGCAGGCGCGGTCATGTCTGGCACAGTCACGGGCGGATCTCCTGGAGATATGGGTGCGAACGCAAATGGCGCCGGGCGTTCTCATCCGGCGCCGTCAGGGGACAAGTCAGTTGCCGGGTGCCGTCCACACCGCGTCGGAGATGCGGACCGCGTTCGGGATCAGCCCGAGCTTGAAGAAGCGGTCTGCGGTCGCCTGCTGGCCGGCGATGATCTCGTCGGTGATCGGGAAGACGCCGAATTTGGTGCGGTTGGCGGCGATGATCTGCGCGTCGAGCGGCACGCCGGTCACCTCATGCAGCGCCGCGGCCACCTTGTCGCGGTTCTGGTCGGCCCATTTCGCCGCCTCGCCCAAGGCTGATATCGTTGTGGTGACGGTTTCGGGATGCGCCTTGGCGAAGTCCTTGTTGGCGAGGAAATAGGTGTTGACCTTCAGCACCTCGCTGGAGCGGGCCAGCACACGCGGCTGGTAGCGGGTTTCGGCGATGGCGAAGAACGGATCCCAGACGGTCCAGGCATCGATCTGGTCGCTGGCAAAGGCTGCGGCCGCATCCGCCGGGCTGAGATAGACCGGCGTGATCTAGTCGAACGGGATGCCGGCCTTCTCCAGCGCGGCGACGAGCAGATTGTGCGCGCTGGAGAAGGCCGGCATCCCGTTCGAC
>NZ_RZPB01000342.1:0-6290 GCF_003998535.1 Mesorhizobium sp. M7A.F.Ca.AU.002.02.1.1
TTGACGATCTGGGCGATCCGGGTTGCCGGCGTGGCGATCATGCCAACCAGCCTGGCGCGCAGCTCATCGAGCGACGGAAGTGTGGCGAGTGCCTTCACACCGTCGGCATTGAGCGAGGTGGTGCCCATTGCGCCGCCGAGAATGACGAGCTTGTCATTTCCCTTGGCGAAATCGGACGCGACCTTCGGCGCCGCAATCGGATCCTCCGAATAAGCAATCAGCGTCTGTCCCTTGAACAGCTCGATGATCGATGCGGAGTCCGTGCCCTGAAGAGCGATTTTGGCGAGACGGTTCTTCGCGACTTTGACGGTGCCACCGGCAGCGCGCATTTTCGACCGAAGGTCGTTCATTTGCGCGACGGTGATACCGGCGTAGTGGGCCACGACCACTGAACCTGCGTTCGAGAACGCACCGTTCAGGCCCGTGACGAGTTCGCGTTTTTCCGCTCTGTCCACTGCCTATCTCCAGTTGACCCCAATCCTGTTAACGGGAACATCCCATTGACGAGGACAGGCGTCGGGTTGCCTTTTGTCGGCCGGGCCATCCAGTAACGGATCTCCCGAACGACGCTCGAGGATCCTGCCCCCTTTCGCCACATCGACAGTCAAGCCGGCGATGCGCAGACAAAAGGCAAACACGGTTCGAACCTTTCATTGGAGCAATCGCTCCGTTGTCCGGTCTTCACCCGTCTCATGCAGGCCCAAATCGAATTAAGGCTTCTGGGCCGCCTGCAATCTCGGACAGGATGTCCGGAAACCTTTCGGCTTCCGGTACCGGGCCGCCGACAAGTCGGAAGTCCGGAATTCACTTGCGGATCAGCCGCTTGGCGGCCGATCCAAATGTTCGTATCAGGACGCGTTGAGCGTCGCGACGTCGAGCTTGAGGCCCGGGCCCATCGTCGAGGTGACCGACACCTTCTTGACGTAGTTGCCCTTGGCGCCAGTCGGCTTTGCCTTGGTCACCGCATCGGCGAAGGCGCGGATGTTCTCTTCCAGGGCCTTGACGTCGAACGAGACCTTGCCGACGCCGGCATGGACGATGCCAGCCTTCTCGACACGGAACTCGACGGCGCCGCCCTTGGACGCCTTGACGGCGGCGGCAACGTCGGTGGTGACGGTTCCGACCTTCGGGTTCGGCATCATGCCGCGCGGGCCGAGCACCTTGCCCAGACGGCCGACCAGCGGCATCATGTCCGGCGTGGCGATGCAGCGATCGAAATCGATCGTGCCCTTCTGGACGATGTCGACCAGATCCTCGGCACCAACGATGTCGGCGCCGGCGGCGCGCGCTTCGTCGGCCTTGTCGCCACGGGCGAACACGGCGACACGTACCGAGCGGCCGGTGCCGTTCGGCAGGTTGACCACGCCGCGGACCATCTGGTCGGCATGGCGCGGGTCGACGCCGAGGTTCATGGCGACTTCGATGGTCTCATCGAACTTCACCGAGGAACGGTCCTTGAGCAGCTTCAGCGCATCACCCAGGGCATAAGCCTTGTTGGGATCGATGCCTTCGCGGGTCTTCGATACACGCTTTGCAATCTTTGCCATGATCTTAGCCCACCACTTCCAGACCCATCGAGCGGGCGGAGCCCTCGACCATGCGCATGGCCGCTTCGACGTCGTTTGCGTTCAGGTCTTTCATCTTCGCGGTGGCAATCTCGCGGACCTTGTCACGCGAAACCGTACCGGCCTTGACCTTGCCCGGCTCCTTGGAACCAGAGGTCAGGTTCGCCGCCTTCTTCAGGAAGTAGCTCACCGGCGCCGTCTTCATGACGAAGGTGAAGGACTTGTCCTGATAGTAGGTGATGACAACCGGAACCGGCGATCCCTTTTCCATTTCCTGGGTCTGCGCGTTGAACGCCTTGCAGAACTCCATGATGTTGATGCCACGCTGACCAAGCGCCGGGCCGATCGGGGGAGACGGCGTAGCCGATCCCGCTTTCACCTGGAGCTTGAGCTGGCCTGCAATTTTCTTAGCCATCTCTTTTCCTGCCTTTGTCTATGCCGGTCATGCCGGCGGTTGCAGTCTGGTGGTGCGATCCATGCGGCCGGCTAAAGCCGCATTCGTCTCCCACCGTTCTCAGGCCGCGCTTCCGCGCCGCCTCCCCTGACCGCCAAACCGGCTTCAGGGATTTCGGATCAGCCCTTTTCGACCTGCCCGAATTCCAGATCGACAGGCACGGCGCGCCCGAAGATCGAAACTTCCACCTTGAGCCGCGCCCGCTCCTCGTCCACTTCCTGGACGAAACCGTTGAACGACGCGAAGGGACCATCCGAAACGCGGATCGCTTCGCCGATCTCGAACGTGACCGAGGGCTTGGGCCGCTCGACGCCTTCCTGCACCTGGTTCAGGATGCGCTGCGCTTCCGCCTCGGTGATCGGCACCGGCTTGGAGTCACCCAGGAAGCCGGTGACCTTCGGCGTGTTCTTGACCAGCGAGAACACGGCGTCGGTCAGATTGGCCTTCAGCAGCACATAGCCCGGGAAGAACTTGCGCTCGGCATCGACCTTGCGGCCGCGGCGAACTTCGACGACCTTCTCGGTCGGAACCACGATCTGGTGGATGTCGGCAGACAGGCCCTTCTGCTTGGCCTTGTTCTCGATATCCTCGGCGACCTTCTTTTCAAAGTTCGAATAGGCGTGGACGATGTACCAGCGCGCGGTCATTTCAAGACTTCTCCGTAATCGCCGGACTTAGCGTCCGATGCCCAGAATCTGTTCGACCGCGAGGCCCATGAGCTGATCAGCGGTGAAGAAAAAGATCATCGCGATCACTGCGAAGGCCAGAACCATCACCGTCGAGATCATCGTTTCGCGCCGCGACGGCCAAGTCACCTTGGCGGTCTCCGCGCGAACCTGCTGGAGAAAGACGAAAGGATTTGTGGTTTTCGAAGCCATATGCCGCTCTGTCTTCAAGACCCGTTGGCCGGGTCTCCTGGATGATCCCGCTGGCCGGGACGTGCCGCCTGAGCGAATTTCGCGCCGAATCAGCGCAATCATTTCGCCCATGCAAATCAGACGCGTAAAGCCGGTTTCCCAGCTCCACGCGTCGCGTGTCTGTTTCGTCTACATAAAACCGATTCTTGATCCACGCAAGTGGCAAGTCTCCGCTTTATGACCAAACACCGCCTCGGAACCATCCAGTCGTTCCGTCCCGGCTATGGCGCTCTTATGCCCCAATCGACCCTATATGGCAAGCGGGTCGCCGATTTTCAAAGGCCGGACCATGGAAATATCGTTTTGAACGCCATTCCGAAACGGCGAGACATTGGGTTGAATGCCATTCAGGGAATGGCACGGGCAGCAGGGCTCGAACCTACGACCTGCGGTTTTGGAGACCGCCGCTCTACCAACTGAGCTATGCCCGTACGTGCGCATGTCGGCGCAGCAGGCGCTTCCTAAAAGCTTCCGCACGCTCTGTAAAGAGCGGTTTGCATGCAAACACGCCTTAACCTCTGCGCCAGAAATCGGGATAGTCGACAACCAGCCCGTTGCGGTCGATTTCAAGTTCCCGCCTGAAGTCGCTGGCGCGCGATTCATAGAGATATCGCCTGCCCTCTTCGAGGCATGTGTAGCGCTGCGGGTTGGCGACGACCGTGAGGGCGGGGAAGTCGATGAAGGCAGTGGTTATCTCGGCACTCTGCCCGGCGGAAAGCTGCAATCGCCGGATCGGCAGCGTGTTGGTGAACGGCGTGATGGTCAGGTCGGGATCGAAAATGCCATCGAGCTCCGGCATCGGCAGGCCGTCCCTGGTCCAGCGACCATCGCCATCGGCGGCAAGAACAAGCGTGCGGCCGCTACCGATCATATCGACAACGACACGCCTGGCGTGCCAGCCGACATCGCAAACGATGCGGTAACGGACGGCAAAAGGCGTTTGCCCGGAGCAGACTGCGACAGAGTCGGCCGAGACCTCCCCTGCCCGCTCCTGCAGCACCAAATGTTCGAGACCCGGTCCGTCCCACTCGCGCCAACGTATGATCTTCACATCTTCCGGCATCAGCCCAACACCTCCATGGCGACTGGACGCTAGTTTGTACCCGGTGGCTGATAGGGGCCGCCCGGCACACCCCAGCCCCAGGCCGGCATCGGTTCCGTCTGCGGATCGCAGGTTTCGCCGAGATTGGAGTTCATCTTGGCCAGGCGCGATCCCCATTCGACATAGCCCATGAAGGCCGAACGGAATTCCGGATCGTCAGGCAGGCCGACCGCGTCGGCGGCATCGGCCAGGAGGCTGATCCAGCGGCGGCGCTGCTCTTCGCTCAGATGCTTGCCCAGATGGTGCATGACCATCTCGCGGTGGCCGCCGAACTGCTCGCTGTAGGTCTTCGGTCCGCCGAAAACCTCGCCGATGAAGGCCGCGACATGGGCGGGGTGATCCGGCGACATGGTCTTGAACACCGGCCCGACGATCGGGTCCTGCGCCACCTTGTCATAGAAGGTCTGGGTGAGCCGGTTCAAAGCCTCGCTGCCGCCGGCCCATTCGTAGAGTGTCGGGATATCCTGGCCCATTCTCGATCCTCCGCCTGCCTGAAGCCGCCAGCAGCGACGATAGCGGAAAAATCGAAAGCGGCTCAACCTGCCTCGATGGCCAGTTTCGGGCTCCGTCGCCCACTACAATTTGGCCGGCGCGTCAGCCTCGGCATTGGCGGAAGGCCGGATCCGGCAATTCTCGGGTCTTGGCACCGCCTCGCAAATGGTGGCGCCGGTCAGCGCGTCGACCGATTGCAGGCTCGTCGTCAGGCCAACCTTCAGCATCATGTCGGGTTCCAGCCGGCGCTCGACCGAGCGCCGCTCGATCGCCGCGAACAGGGCGGAACTGATCGCCATCTCCTCCAGGTAGGCCTTGACCATCAGCTTTTGCCCCATCGGGTAGAGGCTAAGTCGCGCCTGGGGACCGACAAGCCGCCTGATGCCGCCGGCAAGCATGAGCGCGCAGGCCGAATCGCACTCCACGCCCGCATCGATGCTCAGCCCGGCATAGGCGCCCTCCTTGGCCAGGCAATTCCACGCTCCTGGGTCACAGCCGACGAAATCGGTGCGGCCAACGGCGACGTCGAGCTTCTTTTCATGGATAAGCCGTCCCGCCGCCAGGGCGCTGAACAGGTCGCCTCCCTTCGAGCTGATCACGACAGGCAGTTGCCGTTTGCCGAGCGTGGCGAGCAGCTGGCGCAGCTTCTGCGGGGTCTGGGGGGTGATCGCGCCTTCCGCCGAGATCCATTCCGGGCAGTCTGGATTGCAGAGCGGATTGGTGCCGCGAACGACAACGAAGCGCATGTCTTCATCGCGCCGCGCCGCCTCGGGTTCGATCGCTGGCGGAGTAGGCCTGGCCGCGGTCGCCATCAGGCCATCAGGCTTGTTCCCCGGCACTTCCCGGCAATTCGTGGCCAGGCGGCCGGGTTCGCACAGGCTCGCCGCGGTCAACAGGCCCACGGCGTCCGTGCTGGTGACCAGCTTCATCGCCAGCATGTCATCGAGGGCGATCTGGTGGATTTCGCTGGCCGGGGTGCCCTTCATCGTTTCGAGCATGCTTTGTTCGATGCCCATCTGGTCCAGGTAGGCCGCCAGCTTTTTCTCCACCGACTTGCTCATTTCGTAGGTCTTGTAGCTGCCGGCGTTCTTGCGGCTGACGATCTTCGTGTTGAGGATCTTCTTCTTGCCCCCGACGATCCGGTAGGTGGTCCGGTATTGCAATTTCGTGCGGATGTAGGTCGTGGTGATCTGATGGACGCCGAGATAGGCCCATTCGCCGGCCACTCGCCTGATGCCGCCGGCAAACATCAGAGGACAGGCGGAATTGCACATGGCGCCATAGTCGATGACATCGCCGAAGTAGCGGGCGTCACGGTCCTGGCACCCCTTCGCGTCGGGCTGGCAGCTGGAAAACACCGTCTTGCCGATGGCGATATCGAGCTTGTTCTTGCGGATCAGCCGGCCAAGCGTCAGCGCCGCCTCGACATTGCCGCCGGGAGAATCCACGACAACAGGCAGTTTCCGCCCGCCAAGCGTCTTCAGCATGCGTTTGAAGAGCGCCGGAGTTCCGGCTTCTATGGAGCCCTCGGCCGATATCCATTCCGGACAGATCGGCTCGCACCCCGCTGCGTTGCTGCGGACAATGCCGAACCGCATCGTCGGCCCAAGATCCGGCGCCGCATCCGCCGCGAAGGCTGCCGGGCCTGTGGCAAGCAGCGCAATCAGCCAGGTCAGAGCCAGCGGCCACAATGCCCGACGATGAAAATACCGCCTTGGAACCATTTGGAAAAAGCCCCTTGATGCAACCTATACTAGACG
>NZ_RZPB01000343.1:0-6289 GCF_003998535.1 Mesorhizobium sp. M7A.F.Ca.AU.002.02.1.1
GAGCAGGGCAGGGTGGCCGCCTGCCATGCCTTTGGAGTGCCCTTGCCGCCGCCGCCGGAAACTTTCCCCTATGGCATCTATGCGGTGCCGGAAATCTCGACGGTCGGCCAGTCCGAAGAACAGGTGCGTGAGAGCGGTGCGGCCTACGAGGTCGGCGTGGCGCGTTTTCGCGAGACCTCGCGCGGCCACATCATGGGTGTCAACACCGGCTTCCTGAAGCTGCTGTTTTCGATCGAAACGCGCCGTCTGCTCGGCGCGCACATCATCGGCGAGGGCGCCACCGAGCTCATCCACATCGGCCAGGCGGTGATCAATCTCGGCGGCACCGTCGACTTCTTCGTCAACAACACCTTCAACTATCCAACGCTCGCCGAAGCCTACAAGATCGCTGGGCTGGATGCCTGGAACCGGATGGGAAGAGGGTAGGCCGGCTGGTCGTGGCGGCGAGCCTGTCAGCCTGCCTGCGCCACCGCCGCCGGTCCCGCCAGCCATTGCCTGACGATTGCCGCGTCGGCGCTGCCGAATTCATGACCTGATGAGACAATCCTGGCGTCGATCTCGGCGCCATGCCGACTGAGCAATGTCACCAGAGCAGGGGCGAAAGGCGCATAGGTGAGGTCGGCGGCGCCGGCGATCATCAGCACCCGCACCTTTGACAGCTCCGTCGCCGGCACATCATCGAGCACCGGCATCGGTCGCAGCAGCGCGGCGCGTTCGACAAGGCCCGGATGCAGCAGCATCAGGCTCGAAACCAGATTGGCGCCGTTCGAATAGCCGAGGAAAATTGTGCGCGAGAGGTCGAGATGATGGCGTGTGGCCGCGTCAGCGACGAAGCCCGCAAAGGCCTCGGTTTCGGTGCGGATGCTCGCCTGTTCGAAGCGCGTCGGCGTGATCCGCGCGAACCAGCGGAAACCATCCTCCTGGACAACGCGGCCACGCACCGCGACGAGCGTGGCACGCGGTGCGATCTCTCGCGCCAGCGGCACCAATGTCGTCTCGTCGACACCCGACCCATGCAGCAGGAAGAAGCAGTCGCCCGTTGAATCCGCCGCGCCGTAAAGCCGGTAGTGGAAGGCGAGATCACGCCGCAACGCACCATCTTGTGAGGTCTCGTCGATCATCGACCATCCTCTTGATTATATGACTTTTCGCTCAATTTGCCGGCTTCAAAACGCAATATTTTCAAGCCCCGCGAAAGTTGATTGAACCGGGCGCATTACAGTCCGTTTCTCCGCCGATAACATCCTTCGGGAGGAATCGAAGCGGTGCGCCGGGGGTCGCATTGCCGGTATGAACAACCAGCTTTGAGGCCTTTTTGTCGATGACCACCCAGATTTCCCCGGACCGCGATGCGCGTGTCCCAGACCGCGAGGCGCGTGTCCCGGACCGCGAGGCGCGTGTCCCGGACCGCACTGAGCGCGACACGCGCATCGATGTGATCCGTGCTCTCGCCTTGTTGACCATCTATGTCGACCATGTGCCGGGTACCGCCTTCGAGTATCTGACATACAAGAATTTCGGCTTTTCGGATGCGGCGGAGGTCTTCGTGCTGATCTCGGGAATCTCGGTCGCGCTCGCCTACGGCAAGAAATTCCAGCCTGGAAACCGGCTGCTGGCAACTTTGAAGATGTTGCGCCGCGCCGGTGTGCTTTATGCCACCCACATCGTCACCACCATGGTGGTGATGGCCATTTTCTGCGCTGCGGCAGTGTTTGCCAGGCGGCCGGAGCTTTTGACGATGATCAACATCGAGCCGTTGATCAAGAATACGCCGCAGGTGCTGATCGGCATCGTGACGCTCGGCCACCAACTTGGGTACAACAACATCCTGCCCGTCTATGCGGTGCTGCTCTTGCTGGCGCCGCTGTTCCTGCTCATTGTCAGCTATCGGCCGGTCCTGGCACTGGTGGCATCCGGCGCCCTGTGGCTGGTCGCGGGGATTTATCAGATTGCTCCGCCCAACTACCCCGAGCCCGGCTTCTGGTTTCTCAACCCGCTGTCGTGGCAGTTCCTTTTCAACATCGGCCTGGCGGGCACGCTGCATGTGCGTCGCGGCGGCACCATCCCGGTCAATCGCTGGCTGGTTGGGGCGGCCTTGGCCTACACCGTTGTGGCCCTGGTCTGGGTGCACAGCCCGCTCTGGGGGCATATCTCCTGGTTTGGCCTGCCTCCGGTGCTGACCGGTTTCGACAAGACGTTCCTGTCGCTGCCGAGGCTCCTGCATATACTCGCAGTGAGCTACCTGATCGTGGCATTCCCGGCGATCTCGAATCTGTTTCGCACCGGGCGCGATCATCCGCTTGCCATATTGGGCAAACGATCGCTGCCGGTTTTCATTGCCGGCACGGTGCTTGCAATGGCGGCGCAGGTGCTGAAGCTGATCAATCCGGGCGGATTTGCCTATGACAGCCTGTTGATATCGGCCGGCATCGTCATGCAGTTCGCGCTCGCCTACTATCTCGAATGGCTATCGGGCCTTGGCTGGTCCGCCAAAAGCAGGCCGGCTCACAGCGCCGCACCGCCCGTCCATGCTGCATCCTTCGCGATGCCGGGCATGGCGACAAGAATGGGCCGTTGAGCTCAGGTGGGCGAGGGGCCGGATGAGGCCCGCACCACGAGTTCGACCGGCAGCGATTGCCGGCTGAACGAACCATCATTTTCAAGGATCGCCTTGACGGCAAGGCGGCCCATCTCGGCGATCGGCTGGACGATCGTGGTCAGCGGCGGCTTGGAAACCGCCCCTTCCGGAACACCGTCGAAGCCGACGACAGAAACATCGCCCGGTACCGCAATGTCGTGCTGCCGCAGCCAGTCCAGCGCATGGAGCGCCATCCTGTCCGACATCGCCAGGATGGCTGTCGGCGCCTCGGCACCGGCGAAAATATGGTCGAGGCCGGCCCACACGCTCTTCTCGTCATTGACGGTCTCGTAGATCGGCACACGCGAGACGTCGATGTCGACGCGGGAGAGTTCCGCGAAATAGCCACGCAAGCGGTCCCGCGTAGCGGAATAGAGGGCCATTTCCACCTGCTCCCTTGTGGTAGGGCCGAAGCCTGCGTCGGCACAGGGCAGGGTAAGCACGGCAAAGCGGCGATGTCCGAGTTCGGTCAGGTGGCGGGCCGCCAGGCCGGCACCGGCGATGTTGTCGACGCCGATCGCCGCGACCGCATCGTCGTCGTCCGAATCGAGATCGAGCGCCACAAAGGGGAGCTTGCGTTCGCGCGCCAGTTGGACCAGCTTTGAGCCGCCATCGACACAGAAGACGATGAAGCCATCGACCAGCGCACTCTGGATGTTCCACGCGAGCTGCTCCCCATTGACGGCGGAGACCAGCGAAATCCCCGCACCGGTCGCGTCACAAGCCTGCGAGATGCTGGCCATCATCACCCGGGCAAAGGGATCGTCGAAGAAATAGGAGAGGGGTTCCGCGGTCGCGACACCGATGGCATTGACCTTGCCGGCGCGCAGCAGCCGGCCCTTGGGATCCGGTCCGCCATATCCCATGGCCTCGGCTGCCGCCTTGACCCGTTCACGGACCTCCTCGCGCACGATCTCCGGACGGGCGAAGACGTTGGACGCGGTGCCGTGCGACACGCCGGCTGCCTTGGCAATGTCCGCCAGCCGGACCGGTCTTGTCTTTGCAGAGATAAGTGGCGCCATCTTCGTCTCCTGAATTCTTCCCATTTAACACTTTCGTTGGATCGGTTCAAATTTTGGCTTGATCGTGGCTTCGATAGGGCCTATGTTTGAATCGATCCAAGGAAACGCCTGCTGGCAGAATTGGATCGATTCAACATCAAGTAGGGACTTGTGTCATGCATCCCGTCAATTTTCTGTTCGAAGACATTTACCGCAACGACTGGAGCATCTCGTCGAACACCGCGACGCAGAAGCGCCGCGGCAAAACCAGTCTATGGGTCCGCGAGTTGCGGTTCCTTGTGGAGCGCAAGCGGAGCTGATCGGGGTCGGTTTTTCGCACCTCTCGATTGGATCGATTCAGGCGCTGAAAGGAGCGCACATCATGCATCCCGTGAGCTATCTATTTGAAGACATCTATCGCAACTATTGGGGCATCGCGCCGGCTTCCGAACGGCCGGAGCGGCATCGGTTGGCCAAGCTGCGGCGGCGCAATCGCGAATTGCTTATCAAGCCCGAGCGCCGGCAGGATTAGCCGCCACGCTCGACGTTTGGTGCCGGCGGGCGTTCAGGACCGCACGCGCACCAGCGCCGAGGCAGCGATCGCCAGCCAGCCGGCAATGAGCAGCGTGCCGCCGATCGGCGCCGACAGCGGGAATAGCCGCGACCCGATGAAATCGCGGGCCAGCAGATCGCCGCAGAACAGCAGAAGCCCAACCAGCAGGATTAGGCTGCCGATGCGCAGGATCCGGTTCGCGCCAAGCAATCCGGCGGCAAGGAAGACCGGCGCATGCATCAGCAGGAACGATGCGGCGGTGCCAACGAAGGCGCCGCCGAGATGCGCTGCCGCGGCCGACAGCGCCACGCCGGCAGCACCGCAGAAGCCCCCGGCCAGGACGAGGATACGGCTGCTGTTGTCGGAAGGTCGTTCGGCTGTGCTCATGTTTGGGGCCCTGTGACGCCCAACCCCGTCAGGGCTTGCCGGCGTGGGCAAGCATGTCCTGCTCGCGGCGTGACTGTGCCAGCCAGTTATACACCGCGCCGCCGGCCATCAAGACGGATGTGCCCAGAAACACCGAACGCATGCCGAAATGACCACCGGCAAAGCCGCCGAGCAAGGGGCCGGCGACTTGCCCGACATATTGGGCGGAGATCGACAGCCCGAGCACATTGCCGCCGACCCCATCGGGAACATTGTGGCGGATCACGCTGGTGATGCAGGGCAACAGCCCGCCCAGCGCCAGACCCATCAGGAAGCGCAGGCCGATGAGTTGCCAGCTCTGCGTGACGAAGGCCTGCGGGATCAGCAGCAGCGCCGAGACGGCAAGCGCGCCGATGATGACGTTCCAGTGGCCGACGCGGTCGGCGAGCTTGCCCAGGCGCGAGGCCGACAGGATGGCGCCAAGGGCCGCCGCCGACATGACGACGCCTGATATCAGCGTCACGCGGCTCTGGTCCTCGATGAGCTGCTGCACATAGACGGTGATGATCGGCTCGATCGACATGGTGGCGAAGCTCAACAGCATGCCGGTCGCCAGCATGGCGACAACAGGCCGTTTGTCGGGGATTTGTGACCAGCCGCCTTTCCGCTTCTGCGTCGCTGCGGCGTCTGCTGTTTTCGGCCGGGGATTCTCCTTGATCAGAAACGTGGTCGCCAGGAATGCCAGGAAGATGACGCCGCCGGAGAGGAGAAAGGTGGCGCGGATGCCGATCAGCGGCGGCAGGGCGCCGCCAACCAGCGGACCGACCAGAGCCCCGCCCGTGATGCCGGCCGACAGCAGGCCCAACGCCCAGCCGGAACGCTCCTTCGGGGTCTGCATGGCGACGAGGATGGTCGATCCCGAGGAGTAGCCGCCGGCAAAGCCGATGAGCAGCCGCAGCAGCACCAGCTGCCAGACCGTCTGCACCATGCCGGTCAGCGACATGCATATGGCCATGCCGAAGCTGGCGCGAACCAGCATCACCTTGCGGCCATAGCGGTCGCCGAGACGTCCCCAGAGCGGCGCCACCAGCGCCGCCGCGAAGAACGTCGCGCCATAGGCAATCCCCGACCATTGCACGATCGCCGCGTGACCCTCGGCACCCAGCTGCTCGATATAGAGCGGCAGGAACGGCAGAAGCAGCGTCATGGCGACAAGCGTCGAAAACGAACCGGCGAAGCACACGAACAGATTGCGCCGCCAGTGGATGTTGTAGGTGCTGTCGTTCGCCGGGGGCGTGCTCTGCTGCATGTCGTGTGTCCTGTCCCAGCAACTCTTTTATCGATGCTTGCTGCGGATACCAATTTGGGATACCAAGATGGTGCACGTCATGGACGCAAGCTTGGCCGCTGTCAATGCAGCCTGTCGAACGTGATCGGCAAGACGATCGCAAACGGCCAAAAGGTGGAAACGACAATGTCGCAGATGCACAGCGTCGAAAAACAGCTTCGGCAGATGATCCTGGGCCTCGAGATCGGTCCCGGCGAAAAGCTGACCGAGCGCTGGATCGAGAGCCGTTTCGGTGCATCGCGAACCCCGGTCAGGGCAGCACTGCTGCGGCTCGAGACCGAGGGGCTGGTCGGCAGGGACGGGCGCGGCTGGACGGTGTCGCCGATCAATCTGGCTGAACTCGAGCAGATCGCCGTCTACAGGGAGGCGGTCGAGGTTGCGGC
>NZ_RZPB01000344.1:0-6282 GCF_003998535.1 Mesorhizobium sp. M7A.F.Ca.AU.002.02.1.1
GTTCATGCGTTCGTAGCGGGCCGGGTCTTTCGCCGATCCGGCACTGCCGAGACCGGCTGCGCGGCGGATGAAGTGTTCGCAGAACATCCAGAAACGCGTGCCCTTGAGCGGGCCGAACACCGGTCCCATGAAGGTCTTGTAGTAGAACCCGGCCGACAGGATCTTGCCGCCGAGCTGGTTGACGGCGTTGATGTCCCAGGCAAGCGAGGGAAAGCGGTTCTGGCTGATGGCAACCAGCCCGTCATGGATCTCGACCATGGTCGCTGGAATGTTGGGCTCGCGAACCTCGCCCTTCAGCACCGTCACAAGCGCGTTGGGTTCCTCGACGCCTGCGGTGAGCAGGCCGCGTGGGCGATGGTATTTGAACGAACGCCCGTACAACGTGACGCCCTTGGCCAGCAGGGCTGACGCCAGCGTGTCGCCGGCATGGCCGGTGTAGGCCGTGCCATCGAAGGTGAAGCGGATGGTTTTCAGCCGGTCGATGCGGCCGCCGGTGTCGGCACGGCGCGGGCTCATGCCTTGTCCTCCGCCTTGCGGCGCGCGGCCGGCCCATGATCGCCCCGCGCAAAGGCAACGCTGGAAATCTCATGCGTCAGCGTGTTGCGCACGACCTTGAGATGCGCGCGGCAGCCGCCGGAATGTTGCCAGATCTCATTGTGGTCGCCGGCCGGATTCAGCCGGTCATAGACATAGGCGTTCCACGCCTCGAAATTCTGCGAGGCGGGGTCGGGACGCTCACGATTGCCGTCACCCTGATAGGTGAACTCGATGACGTCGCGCGGGCCGCAATAGGGGCAAGTGATCAACATTGGACTCTACCTATTGCCTAATGCAGCCGCGGGTTTGCACCCTGGCCCTTGTCGTCGATCACCAGCCCGCGGTGGAAGCGGTCGAGCGTGAAGGGCGCGTTGAGGTCGTGCGGCTGGTCCTTGGCGATGGTCCAGGCGAAGCACCAGCCGGAAGCCGGCGTCGCCTTGAAGCCGCCATAGCACCAGCCGCAGTTGAGATACATGCCAGGCAGGGGGCCGGCGGTGATGATCGGCGAGCCGTCCATCGACATATCGCAAACACCGCCCCAGGAGCGCAGCATGCGCACGCGCGCGAGTCCCGGAAACAACGCCAGCATTTCACTCATCACCTCGTCGACGACAGGCAGATTGCCGCGCTGGGCGTAGCTGTTGTAGCCGTCGATGTCGCCGCCATAGATGAGGCCGCCCTTGTCCGACTGCGACATGTAGAAATGGCCCATGCCGAAGGTGACGACCGTGTCGATGAAGGGCTTCAGCGATTCCGTGACGAAGGCCTGCAGCACATGGCTCTCGATCGGCATCGTCTCGATGCCGGCCATCTGCATGACGCGTCCGGTGCTGCCGGCGACCGCCACGGCCACCTTCCTGGCGCGGATGTCGCCGCGCGAAGTGGTGACGCCTGATATGCGGTCGCCGTCGCGCAGGAAGCCGGTGACCTCGCAATTTTCGATGATGTCGACGCCGCGCCTGTCGGCGCCGCGCGCATAGCCCCAGGCCACCGCATCGTGGCGGGCGGTGCCGGCGCGGCGCTGCATCAGGCCGCCGACCACCGGGAAGCGAGCGCTGTCGGAGATATCGAGCGCCGGAATCAGGCGTTTGATCTCAGCCTTCGTCATCAGTTCGGCATCGACGCCGAGATGGCGCATGGCGTTGCCGCGCCTTGCATAGTCGTCGAACTGGGCCGGCGTGTGCGCCAGGTTCAGGCAGCCGCGCTGCGAGAACATGACATTGTAGTTGAGCTCGTGCGACAGGTTCTCCCACAGCTTCATCGAGTGTTCGTAGAAGCGGGTGTTGGCAGGCAGCAGATAATTCGAGCGCACGGCCGTGGTGTTGCGGCCGACATTGCCGGAACCGAGCCAGCCCTTTTCCACAACGGCGACATTGGTGATGCCGTGTTCCTTGGCAAGATAATAGGCGGTCGCCAGCCCATGACCGCCGCCACCGATGATGATGACGTCATAGGACGCCTTCGGGTCAGGCTTGCGCCATGCCGGCTTCCAATCCTTGTTTCCCTTGAGCGCGTTCGCGAGCAGCGAAAAGGCCGAGTACTCTGCCATTGATGTCATCCGGTTCGGGCGATGCGGCAGACTATAGAGCAGGCCGCATCCGCAAAGCCAATATTGCGCCATCGCCTTTCGACTGGCCGACGCCCGGGATGGGATCACTCGGCGTGAGTGATCGGTTGGGGCCAATGATCGGATGGGCTCGCGATACGACGGCTTGCCCCATGATAGGGCCGTCTTTATCAAGGACAGGCTTTCAAATTGCCTTTGCCGCCGATGAGTCGCCAACAAATCATGCTTTTCCGATTGCTTCGTCTCATCCTGGTACTCACGCTGGTCGTTTCGGCGCCGCTTTCGTTTGAGGCGATGGCGCAAGCGCTCGGCCAGGGCTCGGCCGGTTTGGTCACCGATCAGCAAAAGGTCATCCAGGATCTAACGGCCAAGACGGACGATCTCGAGAAGAAGATACAGCAGGACGGTGAGGACGATGCCTCACTCGTGGAGATCCGTCTGCAGCTGGAGGACCTGTCGCGGGCGGCACTCACCAGTGCGCTGGTATTCCGCTCGCGGCTCACCGAGATCAACAATCGCATCGAGGTGCTGGGTCCTCCACCGGCGGCGGGCCAGCCGCAGGAGCCCGACATCGTGACGGGCGAGCGTCAGGCGCTTGCATCGGAAAAGGCCGAGATCAACGCGGTCGTTGCCAGCGCACAGAACCTGTCGATCCGCATCAGCGGGCTGATCGACAAGATCGGCAATATGCGCAGCGAGCTGTTCCGCAATCTTTTGACCAAGCGCTACGTGCTGTCGGATGCGCTGAGCCCGCAGGTGTTTTCCGACGCCCGCGACGAGTTCGGCAATCTCTACAAGGCGGTGTCGTCCTGGTTGAGCTTTGCCTTCAAGTTCAAGTTCCAGGCGATCCTGGCGGCAACCTTCGTGGCGCTCGGGCTGGCGCTGGTGCTGCTGGTTGGCGGCAGGCGTCTGTTCGGGCGGGTGTTCGAAGCCGACCCCACCAATGAGGACCCATCCTATCTCAGCCGCCTTTCGGTGGCCTTCTGGTCGACCTTGCTGCCGACGCTGGCGGTTGCCGCCTTTCTTGGATCGACGATTTTCTTTTTCAATTATTACAATGTGTTGCGCGGCGACATTGGGCTCTTCCTCAACGCGCTGGCGACCGTCATCGGCGTGGTGTTCTGCGTCAACCGGCTGACCAATGCGGCGCTGGAACCGCGGCTGCCGAACTGGCGCCTGATCCCGGTCGAAACCGGGCCGGCGCGCTGGCTGGTGCGCCTGGCCACCGCCATGGCCGTGGTCATCAGCGTCAACACCTTCCTGTCGGTGATCAACGACAAGATGGGTTCGCCGCTGTCGCTGACCATCGCCCGCAGTTTTGTCGCCACCATCATCGTCGGCATCATCCTGATCCTGATGGCGATGCTGAGGCCGTTCAAGGCGCGCGACGGAAGCTGGCGGCCCTGGCCGGCATGGCTGCGCTACCTGTCGCTGGGCCTTGGCCTATTCACCATCATAGCCGCCTTGCTCGGCTATATCGGCCTTGCGCTGTTCGTTTCGCTGCAGGTCGTCGTCACCGGCACAGCCTTGATCACCGCCTATATCGGCTTCCTGTCGGCGCAGGCGATCGGCGAGGAGGGTGCTTTCGCCAACACCTCCGTCGGGCGCTGGCTGTCGGCCAATTCCAGCTACGAGGATACGGCCCTCGACCAGCTCGGCCTTGTCGTCAGCGTTGCCATCAATGTGATGATCGTGCTGGTGTTCCTGCCGCTGATCCTGCTGATGTGGGGTTTCCAGCCCGGCGATATCCAGGCTTGGGCCTACAAGCTCGCAACCGGGATCAACATCGGCTCGGTGACGATCTCGGTCACCGGCATCCTCTCCGGCATCGTCGTCTTCGTCATAGGCTATTTCCTGACGCGGTGGTTCCAGGGCTGGCTCGACGGCTCGGTCATGGCGCGTGGCAAGGTCGATACCGGCGTGCGCAACTCGATCAGGCTGGCGGTCGGCTATGCCGGCGTCGCGCTGGCGGCACTGGTCGGCATCTCGGCGGCGGGCATCGACCTGTCCAGCCTGGCACTGGTCGCCGGCGCTCTTTCCCTCGGTATCGGCTTTGGCCTGCAGAACGTGGTGTCCAATTTCGTTTCCGGCCTGATCCTTCTGGCCGAGCGGCCGTTCAAGGTGGGCGACTGGATCGTTGCCGGCGACGTCAGCGGCACGGTCAAGAAGATCAGCGTGCGCGCCACCGAGATCGAAACCTTCCAGCGGCAATCGGTGATCCTGCCCAATTCGAACCTGATCAACAACGCCGTCGGCAACTGGACGCACCGCAACAAGCTCGGCCGCGTCGACATCAAGGTCGGCGTCGCCTATGGCAGCGACGTCAAGCAGGTTCATGCCGTCCTGCTGGAGATCGCCCGCAGCCACCCGATGGTGCTGAAGAACCCCGAACCCTTCGTGCTGTTTTCCAATTTCGGCCCCGCCGCCCTGGAATTCGAAATCCGCGTGTTCCTGGCCGACGTGATGAACGGCAACATCGCGCAGAACGACATCCGTTTTGCCGTCCTCGAAAAATTCAGCAGCGAACACATCGAGATCCCCTCGACGCCGCGCGCCGTGGTCGAGGCCCACAAGCCCAAGGCCTGGCCGACGGACGACGACAAGATCGAGGCCGACTTCGCCGAACAGGAGCAGATAAGGGCCGAAGCCGAGGCGGAGAAGAAGCGACTGGTCAAGTCTCGCAAAACCAAGAAGCCGGACCCGGACTAGGCTCGGACTCCGTCGACCTCAATCCTGCCCGGAATCGATTGCGGCATGAATGGGGCATTCAGTTGCGGTTCAGCTTCCATCTCATATAAGCTCCATGCAAAGGCGAAAATGCCTTGCCAAATGCAACAGAGGCGGTGGGAACACCGATATTGCACCATGTTGAAGTCTCTCGTCGCTGCAGTCGCCCTGGTCGCCGCCATCGGCTCGGTCCATGCCGCGAGCGCGGTCAACAAGGACGCCGAGACGCGCACGCTGGTCGTAACGGAGGGCGGCAGCAAGACCGACCTTGCGCTGGCCGGTGGCGAAACGGTTGAGTTCTGCCCGAACGGCTGCTTCGTCACCTTGCCCAATGGCGATCTCGAAGCCCTGACCGGTTCGGAAACGGTCGAGATCTCGGGCGGTGTCGCCCGCATCAAGTAATCTTGGCGTCACGATTGTAGAGGCCGGGCATTTGCCCGGCCTTTTATCGTTTCCGGTAGCGGTTGTTTAACAATGACACCGGAAATACCGCCATGGCAGCCGTCTGCAACCGTGCGTTTTAACGTTCGCTACGCCATCGCCCGCTATACCAGCCTCAAGACGCCGAAAAGCGGCGCGCAACTCTACGCGGGCAGGGCAGGACGGACATGGATGCGCGATCGGACAGGAACGCAATACCGCTTGCGGTCGATCTCGACGGCACGCTGATCGCAACCGACCTGTTGTGGGAAGGGCTGTTCATCCTTCTCAAGAAGAACCCGCTCTATATCTTCCTCGTACCGTTCTGGATCGCCGGCGGGCCGGCGCGGCTGAAGCAGGCGATCGCGCAGCGCATCGACATCGATCCGGCATCGCTGCCCTATCGCGAGGTGCTGCTTTGCCGCCTCCGGACCGAGCACGCCGAGGGCCGCAAGATCGTGCTGGCGACCGGTACGCCGCGCAAGTTCGCCGACGCCATCGCGGCCCATCTCGGCATTTTCGACCAGGTGCTGGCCACCGATGGTCTCGCCAATCTCACCTCGGGCAGGAAGCGCGCCTCGCTGATCGCAGCCTATGGCGATGGCGGTTTCGACTACGCCGGCAACAGCCGCCATGACCTCCAGGTCTTCGATGCCGCACGCAACGCGATCGTCGTCGCGCCCGACCGCCATGCCGCGCGCTGGCAGGCGGCACATGGCGCCGAGACGGTGTCGGCGCCGAAGCCCACTTTGCGGACCATCGTCAAGATGCTGCGCGTGCATCAGTGGCTGAAGAATTCGCTGATCGCAGTGCCGATGGTGCTCTCGCATGAATATTTCAACACCGACATGATCTGGGAATGCCTGCTGGCATTCGTCTCGTTCAGCGCGGTGGCATCGGCCATCTACATCCTCAATGATTTCTTCGACCTCGCGCTCGACCGCAAACACCTCACCAAGCGCAACAGGCCGTTCGCCAGCGGCGCGCTGTCGATCCCGTTCGGACTTGGGGCGATCGCGGTGCTTCTGGCG
>NZ_RZPB01000345.1:0-6267 GCF_003998535.1 Mesorhizobium sp. M7A.F.Ca.AU.002.02.1.1
GGACAGGGCGGCGAGGAACAGCGCGCCCGCCGCCACTGCCATCGCGATCTGCAGGCAGAGTTTCAAGGCTTCGGTGCCCAGGTCCAGGCGCGACAGCAGGATCGAGGCCGCCAGCACGCCCAGGCCGGCGACGAGCAACGCCAGCCCTGCACGCCCAAGAGATTCTCGGCTGGTCAATCCTCGCCGCATCACGATACGTGCCACCCCCGTGCGCAAACGCATGTTCTCGCCTCAACCTTGGCGGATCGATTTTAAGGAAAGGTTGCGTCAGGCATTCCGGTGCCATCGCTAACCGGCAAACAATTGCCGGCATGATTAAGGATCGGTATGCGCGAGCGGGCGAGCGTGGCGCAACGCTACCAGCGCACGAAAAACCGTCCGCCGAGCGCGCCAAGCAATGCGAGCGCTGCAATGGCTATCGTGTACCAGGTGGCGACGAAAAGCGGCGAATCGTCGAAGCAGTGGGCGGCATAGAAGGTTGCCGCCAGCCCGCCGGCGAGCAGGCCTGCCACCGCACCGGCAAGCACCGGCCGTGTCGGCGCCCCGTAGCGCAGCATCCACAGGAAGATGGCAAGCGGACCGAGGCCGATCAGCGGGATGAAAGCCATGCAGATCATCATGTTGGAGCCGACCATTTTGGTTCCCCACAGCGCCTCCGGCACCATGAAAAGCTCCAGAACCACCGCCACGGCTACCAGCACTGGCGCCGCAGCCATCCCAACCATCGCCCGGCCCGTCGACGCACCCGGTGTCGACAAGGCGCGGATCAGGGCGAAGGCGCTGACGGCAAGCACGATGGTGAAAACGAATTTGGAAAGGAAGCGCATCGTGTGCGCGGCCGCCATGAAATCCGGGCGTGGGCCGATGGTCAGCAGGAAAACGACGGCCGCGATCACCGCTGCCGCACCGGCGGCCAGCCACCAGGCCGATTGCAGCGGCATCGCCTTGCTGGTTGCATCGGCGTCCAGCGCCTTGATGAGATCGTCCGTTCTCATGTCATTCCCGCCCGAACCGCCCCTGCCCGAATCGCTTGGCTATCGCGGCAAGTCCGCGATGCAGCGACACCCGCACCGCCGTCTCACTGATGCCGAACTTTGCCGCCGTCTCGCCGATGGACCGCCCTTCCACCGACACGGCCGAGACCACGGAGCGCTGAGCCGGCGACAGACCGTCCAATGCACGGTTGATGTCGCGCTCGCTGACGGTCTCGGTTTCCGGCTCGGCGAACGTCTCGGCGATATCGTCGACGTCGATCTCGATGCGCCGTCCGCGCCGCCTGAACGCATCGATCAGCTTGAAGCGGGCAATCGCATAGACCCACGGCAACACCGGCGCATCCTGACGCCAGGTATGCCGTTTCACATGAATGGCCAGCAAGGTTTCCTGCACGACATCCTCGGGATCGACCCCGCCCTGCACGATCTTGCGCCTGGCAAAACCGCGAACCAGCGCGGCAATCCGGTGCAGAAAGTCGGCGTAAGCCCTTTCATCTCCCGCGATCGCGGCCCGCATCAGCCGGGAAAGTTCGGCCTCGTCCTTGCCGCTCACAAGAGTTCACTCCCCGATTTTCGCGTCTCGGCGCTGATTTGTTACGTGGCCGGCGAAATAATGTCCAAGCCAAACTGTCGGCAAATCACGAAAGTTTGCGGCACCGCCGAACCGTGAGCATCACGCGGAATTGTCCGTTCGGCACCGACCTTTGCACGTCAGCGACCGATTGAAGCACATCAACAATGTTGACTATAGCTGTCATGTATGGATAGGTGCAGCCGTGACAGACCCAGGACCCCCGAAATCGAGGACAATGCCATGAAATACGCTCTTTCCACCCTCGCCGGCGCCGCCGCGCTGGCAATCAGCCTCATCGCCGGTCCGGCAAAGGCGGAAGAGGATGGCATCATTGTCTACAACGCCCAGCACGAAAGCCTGACCAAGGCGTGGGCCGAAGGCTTCACCAAGGAAACAGGCATCAAGGTCACCGTGCGCAATGGCGGCGACAGCGATTTCTCCAACCAGATCGTCGCCGAGGGCGCTGCTTCGCCCGCAGACGTCTTCCTGACCGAAAACTCACCGGCCATGGCGCTGGTCGAAAGCGCCGGCCTGTTCGCGCCGGTCGACGCGGACACGCTGGCGCAGGTTCCCCAGGACTATCAGCCGGCCAGCGGCAAATGGGTCGGCGTTGCCGCGCGCAGCACGGTCTTTGCCTATAACAAGACCAAGCTGACTGCCGACCAGTTGCCCAAGTCGATGCTGGACCTCGCCGATCCGAGCTGGAAAGGCCGTTGGGCCGCCTCCCCCTCGGGCGCCGATTTCCAGGCCATCGTCAGCGCCCTGCTCCAGCTCAAAGGTGAAGCCGCTACCGCCGACTGGCTGAAGGCGATGAAAACCAATTTCACCGCCTACAAGGGCAACAGCACGGTGATGAAGGCGGTCAATGCCGGCGAGATCGAAGGCGGCGTGATCTATCACTATTACTATTTCGGCGATCAGGCCAAGACCGGCGAAAACAGCAAGAATGTCGCGCTGCACTATTTCAAGAACCAGGATCCGGGCGCCTTCGTCTCGATCTCCGGCGGCGGTGTGCTGGCTTCGAGCAAGCATCCGAAGGAAGCCCAGGCGTTCCTGAAATGGCTGACAGGCAAAGGCGGTCAGGACGTGCTGAAAACCGGCGATTCCTTCGAGTACGCGGTCGGCAAGGGTGCGGACTCCAACCCGAAGCTGGTGCCGCTCGCCGATCTGCAGGCGCCGAAGGTCGATGCCACGACGCTGAACTCCAAGAAGGTCACCGATCTGATGACGGCAGCCGGCTTGCTTTAGTTGCCATTCGTCCTAAAAGGACACCCGACCACGCTCCCGCGGGAATTCGCCTTCCGCGGGAGTGATTTTGTTTTTCGAGATGGCATTCGTCGATGACGACACGCTGTGTTCCCGACCGCGATCGCGGTCTTTCAATTGCTGCCGCTGGACGGCAACGGCACGGCGTCTGACCTGATGCAGTCCGCGGTCGATCTCGCGCATTCGGGCCTGCCTTCGGGCACAGGCCGAAGGGCTCGGCGACGCGCACCGCTTTGGCTGGTCCTCGCCGCCATCTTCGTTGCGCTGCTGGCGCTGGTGCCGCTTGCCTTCATCATCTGGATCGCGGTGCAGACCGGCTGGGAAACAGTCTCGGCACTGGTCTTCCGGCCGCGTGTCGGCGAGCTTCTGGTCAACACTGTCCTGCTGGTCGCGCTCTCGGTGCCGATCACCATCGTGCTGTCGGTTTCGCTGGCCTGGTTGACCGAGCGCAGCGACCTGCCGGGCGCCCGGCTCTGGGCCTGGCTGTGCGTGGCGCCGCTCGCCATCCCGGCTTTTGTGCACAGCTATGCCTGGGTCACCATGGTGCCGGGACTGCACGGCCTGTGGGCCGGCGTGCTGGTTTCCGTGATCGCCTATTTCCCGTTCCTGTATCTGCCGGTGTCGGCGGCGTTGCGCCGTCTCGATCCCGCCCTGGAAGACGCCGCCGCCGCACTCGGCCTGGGGCCCCGGCGCGTGTTCTGGCGGGTCGTGCTGCCGCAATTGCGGCTCGCCATCTGCGGCGGCTCGCTGCTGGTCGGCCTGCATCTGCTGGCCGAGTACGGCCTCTATGTCTTCATCCGCTTCGACACCTTCACCACGGCGATCGTCGACCAGTTCCAGTCGACCTTCAATGGACCGGCCGCCAACATGCTGGCCGGCGTGCTGGTCAGCTGCTGCTTCGTGCTGCTCGGCCTCGAAGTGCTGGTGCGCGGCGAGGAGCGCTATGCCCGTGTCGGCTCCGGCGCGGCGCGCCATCAGCAACGCACAAGCCTCGGACGCGCCACCCTGCCTAGCCTGCTCTTGCTTGTCGTCATCACGCTTTTGGCGCTCGGCGTGCCGTTCGTCACCATTGGCGGCTGGCTTGCCGCCGGCGGCGCCGCTGTCTGGCGCTTGGACGAGATCGGCCTGGCGCTTGGCCAGACGCTGTTCCTGGCGCTCGCCGGCGCGTTGCTCGCCACCGTCGCCGCCATGCCGATGGCCTGGATCTCGATCCGCGCGCCGGGGCCATTGCAGCGTCTTCTGGAGGGCTGCAACTACATCGTCGGCTCGCTGCCCGGGGTCGTCATCGCACTGGCGCTGGTCACCATCACCGTACGCATCGCGCTGCCGCTCTACCAGACCTTGTTCACCATCCTGGTTGCCTATGCGCTGATGTTCCTGCCGCGCGCGCTGGTCAGCCTGCGGGCATCGATCGCGCAGGCGCCGGTCGAACTCGAACGCGCCGCTTCCAGCCTCGGCCGGCCGCCGCTGCAGGCGCTGTGGTCGACGACGATCCGCCTGTCGGCGCCGGGTGCCGCGGCCGGCATGGCCCTGGTGGCGCTCGGCATCATGAACGAACTGACCGCCACCCAGATGCTGGCACCGAACGGCACCCGCACGCTGGCGATGGCTTTCTGGTCCTACAGTGGCGAGATTGATTATGCCTCGGCGGCACCCTACGCCTTCATCATGGTGGTGATGTCGCTGCCCTTGACCTGGCTGCTCTATGTCCAGTCGAAACGGATGGCCGGACGATGAGCTTTCTCGAAATCAGCGGCCTGCACAAGCAATACGGCCCGGTGGCGGCCCTTGCCGGCGTCGACCTCAGCGTCGCCAGCGGCAGCCGCACGGCGATCGTCGGTCCTTCCGGTTGCGGCAAGACGACCCTGCTGCGGCTGATTGCCGGCTTCGAGGCTCCGGACCAGGGCCACATCACGCTCGACGGTGCCATATTGGCCAACGGCGGCGCTGCGGTGCCGGCATATCGCCGAGGCATCGGTGTGGTGGCGCAGGATGGTGCCCTGTTTCCGCATCTGACCATTGGCGACAATATCGGTTTCGGCATGGGCCGCGGCGAGGACAAGCGCGCTGAGCGCATCGTCGAGCTCGCCTATATCGTCGGGCTCGACAAGGCGATCCTCAAACGCCGCCCGCACGAGCTTTCCGGCGGCCAGCAGCAGCGTGTGGCGCTGGCCCGGGCCATGGCGATGAAGCCCAGGCTGATGCTTCTCGACGAGCCGTTCTCGGCGCTCGATACCGGCCTGCGCGCCTCGATGCGCAAGGCGGTGGCCGAACTTCTGGAGGCCGCCGGCATCACCACCATCCTGGTGACGCACGACCAGGCCGAAGCGCTGTCCTTCGCCAGCCAGGTCGCGGTGATGCGCGACGGCAAGTTCTCGCAAATCGGCACGCCGCGCGAGCTCTATCTCAAGCCGAAGGACAGGATGATCGCCGAATTCCTCGGCGACGCCATCATCCTGCCGGCCAAGATATCAAATGGCTTCGCCAACTCGCCGCTCGGCCGCATCGCGGTCGACACCCATGACAGCCGCGATATCGCCCGCATCATGCTTCGCCCGGAGCAGATCGCGCTGAAGAGAACGTCGCGCGAGGGTATGTCCGGCACCTCGGACATGCTGTTCGGCGAGGTGACGGAATCCGAATTCGCCGGCTCGATGTGCACGGTCGCGGTGCGGCTCTTGAACAATGCCGATCCGCCCGATGCGGCAGCGATCGGCAACACGCCGCTGGTCCTGCGCAAACCGGGCATGGACGCGCCGGCGGTCGGCGAGATCGTCCGGCTGACTGTATCGGGAAAGGCGCATGTCTTCGCCTGAACGCCGCGTGGGTGGAGCGTAGGCATATCTTTCTGATTAGCCGACGCGCTTTCCGGCCTGATCGAACCAGTGCAGCTTTTCTGCCTTGGCAACCACGCGCAATTGGTTGCCAACCGTGGCGGTGGCGCGACCCGCGACCCGCACGACGATCCTGCTGCCACCTGCAGCGCAGTGAAGGAAACTTTCGGCGCCTACCGGTTCGACTGCCTCGACCAGCGCCGGCAGGATGAGCGCGCCGGACGGTGCCTCGGACCCGAAGGTGACGTCGGCATCCTCGGGGCGGAAGCCGAGCGTGACGGCGTTCGCAGGCGCAAATTCAATCGTCTTGCCATCAGCCAGCGCCGGACCAGCCGGCCCTTACGAAAGGGGCAGGAGATTCATCGGCGGCGCGCCAATGAAGGAAGCGACGAAGGTCGAGGCCGGCCTTTCGTAGACGTCGAGCGGCGCCCCCATTTGTTCGACCAGTCCGGCATTCATGACGACGAGGATGTCGGCCAACGTCATCGCCTCGAGCTGGTCATGTGTGACATAGACCGACGTGACGCCAAGCGAGCGCTGCAGGTTCTTTATCTCGACGCGCATCTGGCCACGCAATTTGGCATCGCGATTGGAAAGC
>NZ_RZPB01000346.1:0-6266 GCF_003998535.1 Mesorhizobium sp. M7A.F.Ca.AU.002.02.1.1
CATTCGCGACGTGCTATCCCTGATCACCAATCCGAGGCTCGCATGGCTGTGGCTGACGCGGCCCTCGGCGCAGCTCGACGGCCGCGTCCCGATCGACTTGCTGCGGCAGGATCAGGTGGACGAGGTCGTCGAGGCCGCGCGCGTATTCGCGCCGGGCTGAACGCCTCGCGGACTCACCGCTGAGGCCAGCCCCTCAAGTCCCCGCCGTGTACGCCGCGATCGCCGCCATGTTGACGATATCGCTGTCCTTGGCATTCAGCGACACGATCTGAACCGGCTTGTTCAGGCCGACCAGCAGCGGCCCGATCACCGTCGAGCCGCCGAGTTCCTGCAACATCTTGGTCGAAATCGAGGCCGAGTGGAACGCCGGCATGATCAGCACATTGGCCGGGCCGGTCAGGCGGATGAACGGATATTGCGCCATGGCGCGGGCGTTGAGGGCGACGTCGGCGGCCATTTCGCCGTCATATTCGAAATCGACGCGGCGCTTGTCGAGGATGCGCACGGCTTCCTGGACGCGCTCGGAGCGTTCGCCCTGCGGATGGCCAAAGGTGGAATAGGCGAGCATGGCGAGCCTCGGCTCATAACCCATGCGGCGGGCAAAGCCTGCCGCCTCCTCGGCGATGTCGGCGATCTGCTCGGCGTTCGGCATATCGTGCACGGCGGTGTCGGCGACCAGCACGGTCTTGCCCCGCGCCAGCACGATCGAGACGCCGATGACGCGGTGGCCGGGCTTGGCATCGATGACGCGGCGGATGTCGTCGAGCGCGGTCGAATAGTTGCGGGTGACGCCGGTGACGATGCCGTCGGCGTCACCCAGCGCCACCATGCAGGCGGCAAAGTGGTTGCGATCGTTGTTGATCAGCCGCTGGCAGTCGCGAAACAGGAAGCCTTTGCGCTGCATGCGCTCGTAGAGGTAGTCGGTGTAGATGCCGTTGCGGCGCGACAGCCTTGCATTGATGATCTCGATGCCTTGCTTGTTGAGATCGATGCCGGCGTGCTTGGCGTTTTCCTTGATGACGTCGTCGCGGCCGAGCAGGATGGCGGTGCCGAGCTTCTGGTTCACATAGGAGACGGCGGCGCGCATGACCTGTTCCTCCTCGCCCTCGGCGAAGACGATGCGCTTGGGCTGGCGGCGCACGCGGTCGTAGATGCGCTGCAGGGTCGAGGCGATCGGGTCGCGGCGGGCCGACAGTTCCTGCGCGTAACGGTCGAGGTCAAGGATCGGCTTGCGGGCGACGCCTGAATCCATCGCCGCCTTGGCGACCGCAATCGGAATGGCCGAGATCAGGCGCGGGTCGAACGGCACCGGGATGATGTAGTTGGGGCCGAATTTCGGCCGATTACCCTGATAGGCGGCGGCGACGTCGTCGGGCACGTCCTGGCGCGCCAGTGCCGCCAGCGCCTGGGCGGCGGCGATCTTCATGTCGTCATTGATGGTGGTTGCCCTGACATCCAGCGCGCCGCGGAAGATATAGGGGAAGCCGAGCACGTTGTTGACCTGGTTCGGATAGTCCGAACGGCCGGTGGCCATGATGGCGTCGGTGCGGATCTCGGCCACTTCCTCCGGCGTGATTTCCGGATCGGGATTGGCCATGGCGAAGATGATCGGGTTCTTGGCCATCGACTGCACCATGGCGGTGGTCAGCGCGCCCTTGGCGGAGAGGCCGAGGAAGACGTCGGCGCCGTCGAGCGCCTCGGCGAGGCTGCGCGCCTCGGTCTTCACCGCATGCGCCGACTTCCACTGGTTCATGCCTTCGGTGCGGCCCTGGAAAACCACGCCCTTGGTGTCGCATAGGATGATGTTTTCCGGCGAAAAGCCCATCGCCTTCATCAGCTCGATGCAGGCGATGCCGGCGGCGCCGGCGCCGTTGCAGACCATTTTCGTGGTCTTCATGTCACGGCCGGTGATCTCCAGCGCGTTGATCAGGCCGGCGGCGGAGATGATCGCGGTGCCGTGCTGGTCGTCATGGAAGACCGGGATGTCCATCAATTCGCGCAGCCGCTGCTCGATGATGAAGCATTCCGGCGCCTTGATGTCCTCGAGATTGATGCCGCCGAAGGAGGGCCCGAGGAAACGCACGCAGTTGATGAACTCGTCGGCGTCCTCGGTGTCGACCTCGAGGTCGATGGAATCGACATCGGCGAAGCGCTTGAACAGCACCGCCTTGCCCTCCATCACCGGCTTGGAGGCCAGCGCGCCGAGATTGCCGAGACCGAGAATGGCTGTGCCGTTGGAGATGACTGCGACCATATTGCCGCGCGTCGTGTAGTCGAAGGCGCGCGAGGGGTCTTCGGCGATGGCCAGGACCGGAACCGCGACACCAGGCGAATAGGCGAGGCTGAGGTCGCGCTGCGTCGCCATCGGCTTGGTGGCGACGACCTCCAGCTTGCCCGGCCGACCCATGGCGTGGAATTCGAGCGCTTCCTGCGCACTGACGGACGGACCGCTGTTCTCGGTTTTCCTGGCCATGATGTACTTGATTTCCTCACCGGTGCAGCACCTCGTTGAAGCGGGTGCTTTGTGTCGGACCGAATTAAGACCACGCGCCGCCGCGTGTAAACTGCCAGCGTGCGGAATCGCGGTTGGTACGCGCGATTGCGGGCATCCTGCCGTCCCGGTCGTCCCCTGTTTTTCGAAGCCCCGGCATTAAACCGCGCGATCACATCTGCTAGCGTGCGGCGCATGAACATGCACAGCCCGAACGAGCCAGACGCCCCCGAGGCGATGACGCCGGTGCCGACCGCCCACGCCGGCGCCACGCCGATGATCGAGCAATTCATCGAGATCAAGGCGGCAAACCCGGATTCGCTGCTGTTCTATCGCATGGGCGATTTCTACGAACTGTTCTTCGACGATGCCGAGAAGGCAAGCCGGGCGCTGGGCATCGTCTTGACCAAGCGCGGCAAGTATCAAGGGCTCGACATTCCGATGTGCGGTGTGCCGGTGCATGCTGCTGACGACTATCTGCAGAAGCTGATCGGCCAGGGTTTCCGCGTTGCCGTCTGCGAACAGATCGAGGATCCGGCCGAGGCGAAGAAACGCGGCGGCAAATCGGTGGTGCGCCGCGATGTGGTGCGGCTGGTGACACCAGGCACCATCACCGAGGACAAATTGCTGGCGCCGTCGGAATCGAGCTTCCTGATGGCGCTGGGGCGGGTGAAAGGCGGAGCGGACCACTCCTTTGCGCTGGCCTGGATCGACATCTCGACCGGCGCCTTCCGCGTCACCGACACCACCGCCGACCGGCTTTTGGCTGACATCTTCCGTGTCGATCCGCGTGAGTTGATCGTTGCCGAGCCAGTGTTCCACGATCCGGAGCTGAAGCCGGTGTTCGACGTGCTCGGCCGCGTCGCCAGCCCGCAACCACCGTCACTGTTCGATTCGGCGTCGGCGACAGGGCGCATCGCCCGCTTCTTCGATGTGGCGACGCCGGACAGTTTTGGCGCCTTTTCGCGCGCCGAACTGTCGGCGATCTCGGGCGCCATTGCCTATGTCGAGAAGACGCAGAAAGCGGAGCGCCCGCCGCTGTCGCGGCCCGAACGCGAGGAGCAGGGTTCGACCCTGTTCATCGATCCGGCGACACGCGGCAATCTGGAACTGCTGCGCACGCTGTCGGGCAGCCGCGAAGGCTCGCTGTTCAAGGCGATCGACCGCACGGTGACCGGCGGCGGCGCAAGGCTGCTCGCCGACCGGCTGATGGCGCCGCTGACCGACCCGGCGGCGATCGGCGCCAGGCTGGACTCAGTGTCGTTCTTTCGTTCCGAAACGCGACTTTGCCAGGCGGTGCGGTCGAGCCTGAAGAGCGTTGCCGACATGCCCCGCGCGCTGTCCAGGCTGGCGCTCAACCGGGGTGGGCCGCGCGACCTTGGCGCGCTGCGCGCCGGCTTCGAGGCGGCAGGCGCGATCGCCGAAATCTTTGCCGCGACCGCCCTGCCCCCGGAACTTGCGGCGGCATTGGCCGCCATCCATGCACTGCCCCAAGCGCTTTCGCAGCATCTGATGCAGGCACTTGGCGACGAACTGCCGCTGCTCAAGCGCGACGGCGGCTTCGTTCGTGGCGGCTACCATGCCGATCTCGACGAGATGCGGGCGCTGCGCGACGAATCGCGAAAGGTGATCGCCGGGCTGGAACGCTCGCTGATCGACGAGACCGGCATCCGCTCGCTGAAAATCCGGCACAACAATGTGCTCGGCTACTATATCGAGGTGACCGCCAACCACCATGCTGTGATGACCGGCAGCGATGGCGCCAAGGCGCGCTTCATCCACCGCCAGACCATGGCCAACGCCATGCGCTTTACCACGACCGAGCTTGCCGAGCTCGAGACCAAGATCGCCAATGCCGCCGACCGGGCGCTCAACATCGAACTGGCCGCCTTCGAGGCGCTGACGACGGAAGCGGTCGGCGAAGCGGAGAAGATCCGTGCCGGCGCCGATGCGCTGGCCGTGCTCGATGTCTCCGCGGCGCTCGCGCTTCTGTCGGAAAGCGAAGCCTGGTGCCGGCCGGTGGTGGATTCGAGCCTTGCCTTCGAGATTACGGGCGGGCGGCATCCGGTGGTCGAACAGGCCTTGCGCCGCTCCGGCGAAGGCCCGTTCGTCGCCAATGATTGCGACCTGTCGCCGGAGGGAGCTGCCCGGAACGGCGCGATCTGGCTTTTGACCGGCCCGAACATGGGCGGTAAATCGACATTCCTGCGGCAAAACGCGCTGATCGCCATCCTGGCCCAGACCGGCTCGTTCGTGCCGGCGACATCGGCCCATATCGGCGTCGTCGACCGGCTGTTCTCGCGTGTCGGCGCCTCGGACGATCTGGCGCGCGGCCGCTCGACCTTCATGGTCGAGATGGTCGAGACGGCAGCGATCCTCAACCAGGCCGGCGAGCGCGCACTGGTGATCCTCGACGAGATCGGCCGCGGCACCGCCACTTTCGATGGCCTGTCGATCGCCTGGGCGGCGGTCGAATATCTGCATGAGAAGAACCGCTGCCGGGCAATCTTCGCCACCCATTTCCACGAAATGACCTCGCTGGCCGGCAAGCTGGCGCGTCTCTCCAACGTCACCATGCGGGTCAAGGAATGGGAAAACGACGTCGTCTTCCTGCACGAGGTCGGCAAGGGTGCCGCCGACCGCTCCTACGGCGTGCAGGTGGCGCGGCTGGCCGGCCTGCCGGAAGCGGTGGTCGACCGGGCCAAGGAAGTGCTGCACCAACTGGAAGAGGGCGAAGTTTCGGGCAAGACCAACCGGCTGGTCGACGATCTTCCATTGTTTTCGGTGGCGGTGAAGCGAGAAGCGCCGAAGCCGGTCAAGAGCGACGCGCTGGGGGCGGCACTCGGCGACATCAACCCGGACGAAATGACGCCACGCGAGGCGCTGGAAGCGCTCTACCGGCTGAAGGGGTTGGCGGGGACGTAGTCAGATCATCTCCAACCCGCGCTTGCGCGCTGGTGGCGGGAAGGCGCGGTCGAGATCGGCGATGTCCTGCGGCGCAAGCTTGATGTCGAGCGCAGCGACATTCTGGCGGACATGCTCCTCGCTGCTGGCCTTCGGGATGGCGATGACGCCCTCCTGATGCATCACCCAGGCCAGGGCGATTTGCGCTGGGGTCGCATTGTGGCGCCCGGCGATGGCTTCGAGCCTGGCATTGCGCGCCAACGCACCCTGCTCGACCGGAGAATAGGCCATCAAGGGGATGCCGCGCTGCCGGCTCCAGGGCGCCAGATCGAATTCGAGGCCACGCCGGACCAAATTGTAGAGCACCTGGTTGGTCTGGACATTGCCGCCATCGGGCAGGCCGATCAGCTCTTCCATCTCGTCGGTGTCGAAATTGCTGACGCCCCAGTGGCGGATCTTGCCGGCCTTTTTCAGGGCCTCGAAGGCCGCGACGGTTTCCGTCAATGGCACGCTGCCGGGCCAATGCAAGAGATAGAGATCGATGCGGTCGGTGCGCAGGCGTTTCAGGCTGTTTTCGCAGGCCCGCTGCACGCCCGCGCGCGAGGCGTTCGACGGTAGCACTTTCGAGACCAGGAAGGTCTCGTCGCGGCGCCCGGCAATGGCTTCGGCCACCACCTCCTCGGCACCGCCGCTGGCATACATTTCGGCGGTGTCGATCAACGTGATGCCGAGGTCGAGGCCGAGCTTGAGGGCATTCACCTCATCGGCGCGGCGACGGGAATCTTCGCCCATCTTCCATGTGCCCTGGCCAAGCACCTGAACGGCTTCGCCGGAGGGCAGTTTGGTGGTTCTGATGGTCGGTGGCATGGCG
>NZ_RZPB01000347.1:0-6252 GCF_003998535.1 Mesorhizobium sp. M7A.F.Ca.AU.002.02.1.1
CCTGCCGATGGTCGTGCTGCTGCTCGGCGCCGGTGCGCTGGTCGCCTTGCCTTTCCATGCGTGGGAATTGTTCAACGACGAACGCTCCGCCATGAACGTCCACAGCCTTCTCGCGCTCGCCTATCTGGCAGGTCCCGGCGGCGCCCTGATGTACTACCTCTACAACAAAAGCGTGCAAACGCTGGGTGCTAGCCGGGCAAGCATGCTGCTCTACCTGCAGACGGTGTTCGTGGCCGTGCTCGCCTATCTGCTGCTCGGCGAGGGCTTGCACGATTACGACCTGGTCGGTGCGGCCTTCATCGTCGCCGGCATCGTGCTCGCTACCGTAGTCAGGCCAGCTCAACCACGCGTGGCGTAGACATCTTGCGGGTGACGGCTGTATTCAGCGCCGGCCGCATTGGCGTTTGGTGAGTCACCATTGCGACAGCCAGAGGCCCCCTCTCAATGCCGCTTGAAATACTGCACCTCCTTCTCGTGCTTCTCCGCCGCCTCGCGCGTATCGAACGTTCCGAGGTTGCGCCGCTTGCCGGTCTTGTCGTCCTTCTTGCGCGAATACAGCCGGTATTTGCCGTCCTTGAGTTTTCGGATCATCTCGCTCTCCCTGGCTAGGATTGGCCCTGATCAAGGTTTCCGCTTACCGGGCGGCGGCCTGCCGACCAGCGCCTGCGTCTTGTCGCCATGCTCATTCCCCGGTTGTGTCAGGGATCAACGCCGTTCCAATCCAAATGATCCACCCGTTCGAAGGCAGCACTCTACGGCGCCCCCCCTCTGGCCTGCCGGCCATCTCCCCCACAAGTGGGGAGATTGGCAGCTTTGGCGTCGGCGCTTTCTGGCAACGTCGAAATTCGGCGAGCGCCGGCCAAAACGCAAAAACCCGCCTGGGCGGCGGGTCACTGGCGCAAATCAGCACCATAGGCAGAAATGTAGCATAGCTGCCCTCACCCCGTCAAGAAAAAATTCCTATCCCATCGACAAGCTCCCTGTCCGGACACATGCATCCCGGCCACGAAGGCTAGCGGCGCAATTGCGGCGGCAGCCGACATTCCAACGCAGTAAATTCAGATCCAACTTGACGGAACATTAGCCAAAGCTAATTGTTAGTGGATGCGGCAGGTGGTGCCCTCCATCGCCTGCCGAAGATCGGCCCTCCGATCGGCCCGCGTCCTCCGCCAGAGGCGCGGGCTTTTCGTGCCGATCAGCCGTCGCAGCCTAGCCGGCATTTTTCGTCCTCCGACTATTTCGCCAGTCCCTCATCGGGGTTTCGCCGCCCTTTGGCCTTGAGGCTGCGCGCGGCTTGCTCGACCGCGGCGCGGTCGTTGCCCAAGCGGTCGAGCAGTTCCTGTGCCTCGTCGCCGGAGATGCCGGTGCGCACCGCCAGCGCCTCGACCTCCAGCACGTCGGAGCTGGCGATCTCGCCGGTTTCAGGCAGCGCGTCGCCCGCCGTCAGCGGCAGGGCTCCCTCGCGGTCGATCTCGGCCTCGGCCTGGTGCCAGTGCCGCTCGGGGTCGCCCTGCATGCGGCCTTCCCGTTCCCAGATCTGGTAGGCGCGCTCACGAATTCTGTCGTCCCGGTCGTCGCTCATGGTCAGTCCTCCTTCGGGTCAGGGTTGAACGTCGCGCCAATGCGGACGCTCCGGAAAATCCGCGCGATCGGATCGCCATGCCGGCGGTGCGCGGGGGCTACTGGCATTGCCGTCTCGGGCCACCGGAGTATGGCTGGTAGCTGTTGTCTTCCGGGCGATAGGAGCGGTAGCGGCTGAAGCAGGAATCGACATGGTCGGCCGAAAGCGCTTCGCCGTCATCATCGGCAAGGTAGACGCCAAGGCCAGCGCCGTTTTCCCCGCCGTCGCCGGCAGCCGGCTGGCCGGCCTGACCGGCGGCTTCGAGATAGGGCGAGATGCAGGGGCGCAGCTGCCCGCTGTAGGAGAGATAACTGTTGTCGTCCGGATGGTAGGAGCGATAGCGGCTGGCGCACCAGGCGAGATGCGGACGCGGCAGGTCGGTTGCCTTGGGCGCGATGGCGCCGGTGACCGTCGGGTCGGGCGGCGTTTCCGGCGGTTTGGCGGGGATGTCGGGCGGCGCCGGCTGGGCGGCCGGCAGGCGTTCGAGGCCCTGCCCGGCTTTGTTCACCGGCCGCGCCTTCTTGGTCCACAGCTCCGCCACGCTGACGGTGGCCGTTGCCTGGCGCGGCGGCTTTGCGGCAAGCAGCCAGGCGGCGAAGCCCAGTCCGCTGCCGAAGACCGCAAGGGTCAGCACGAAGCCGCAGACCAGTCCCAAAACCGCTTTCACGACACGCTCCTTCAGTCCCTGCTCATAGAATGCGGGGCCTCAAGGCTGGTTCCAGAAAAACGCTGGCGCGCGCGCCGGCGTTGCCGCCGGGCGCAGCCGCCAAGGGAGGCTCAAAACCCCGCCCAGACACAGTTCAGAAACAATATTCAACAGTTCGGAAAAACTGCCGAAAAGATCGGATGGCATAAGCATCCCACAACAACTGGAAAAATGGCCGTGCCGGGCAATGCCCGGCCTGGACGGGAAAGTATGGAAATGGATCACGGTGTCGATGTCGCCGAACTGGACGCGGAACGATCGGGGCTGGAAAGCGGCCCGGCAGGTGTCGATGCGCTGGTAAGAACGGCTCCCGCGACAGCCAGGCGCGGGCAAATCCTGACGGGCGCCGACTTTGCCCGCCAAGGCTTGCCCGGCGAGCGGCTCGACACCGTCTTCGAACAGCTTGCCGAGATGTTCGCAGCGCTGCCGGCGGTGATCTCCGACGGGCGTGTCTGGACCTATCGGGAGCTGGACAGGCGGGCCAACCAGTTCGCCCGCCTGCTGATCAAGCGCGGCGTGAAGCCGGGCGACCGCATCGGGCTCATCCTCGACCGCTCGGCGGAGACCTATGTCGCGCTGCTCGCCGTGATGAAGGCGGGCGCTGCCTTCGTGCCGCTGGCGACCGCCTTTCCCGAGGAGCGGATGGCGCTCATCATCGAAGACGCCGGCGTCAGCCTGATCGTCACCATCGCCGCCTATGCGTCGCGCGCCGGCCAGCTGCCGGTCCCGCATCTGCTGATCGACAGCACTGCTGCCGAAATCTCCAGACAATCCAACGCGCCGCTGCAGCCGCATGCGAAGGCCGCTTCAGCGGACGACACCTGCTACATCCTCTACACGTCGGGCACCACCGGCAAGCCCAAGGGCGTGGTCATCAAGCACCAGAGTTTCGTCAATTTCATCCGCGTCGCCGCCGCCTCCTACGGCTACCGGCCGGGCGACCGCGTCTACCAGGGCATGACGATCGCCTTCGACTTTTCCTCCGAAGAGATCTGGGTGCCGTTCGTCGCCGGCGCGACGGTGGTGCCCGCTCCTGGCCAGATGCCGCTGGTGGGCGAGGAACTCGCCGATTTCCTGCGGCTCCATGACATCACCTGCATCGCCTGCAGCCCGACGCTGCTGTCGTCGATGACATCGGATGTGCCCAGCCTGCGCACGCTGCTGGTGGGCGGCGAGGCCTGTCCGCACAATCTGGTGGTGCGCTGGTCGAAGCCGGGGCGGCAGATCCTGAACACCTACGGCCCGACCGAGGCGACCGTCACCGCCACCATGGGCGCGCTGACGCCGGACAGTCCCGTCACCATCGGCGCGCCGCTGCCGACCTACTCGATCGTCATCCTCGACGCATCGCTGCCGCAGCTTGCCGAGCCCGGCGAACTGGGCGAGATCGGCATTGCCGGCATCGGGCTCGCGGTCGGCTATCTCAACCGGCCCGACCTGACCGAACAGAAATTCATCGCCGATTTCGTCGGCCTGCCGAACAACCCGTCCAAGCGCATCTACCGCACCGGCGACCTTGGCCGCATCAACGACCAAAGCGAGATCGAGTATAACGGCCGCATCGACACCCAGGTGAAGATCCGCGGCTACCGCATCGAGCTCGGCGAGATCGAGGCGGTGCTGCTCGACCAGCCCGAGATCGCTCAAGCCGCCGTCACCACCTGGGAGATCGAGCCCGGCCGCGTCGAACTCGTCGCCTATTTCGCAGCGAAGGCCGGCCAGACGGCGATCTCGCGCGCGGACCTCGCCAGGACGATGAAGCGGCGGCTGCCGGACTACATGGTGCCCTCCTATCTCGAGGAGCTGCCGGCGATCCCGATGACGGTTTCCAACAAGGTGGATTTGCGCCAGCTGCCGAAGCCGACAAGCGTGCGGCTTTCGGGCGATCGCGCCATGGTCGCGCCCGCCAATGACGACGAGCGTTTCCTGGCCGACGCGCTGGCCGCGGTGCTGAAGTTCGACGAAGTGTCCGTCGAGGACAATTTCTTCGACGATCTCGGCGCCAACTCGCTGCTGATGGCGCATTTCTGCGCCCGTGTGCGCACCAGGAAGGAATGGGCGACGGCGTCCATGCGCGACATCTACCTCCACCCGACCGTGGCGCGGCTGGCGCTGCATCTGGGCGTAGCGGACGAGATGACGACGGCCACCAACGAGCCCGTCCTCACGCGGCGGGCCTCCAATCTTGCCTATTGGACCTGCGGCGCCGCACAGCTGATGTTCTACGGGCTCTACAGCTATGGCGCCCTGTGGGCGATCAATGGTGGTCTCAACTGGATGTACGACGCGCTCGACGATCCGCTGCAGCTCTACATCAGGTGCGTGGCGCTTTCGGCCGCCGTGTTCTTCGGCATGTCGGGTTTTGCCGTCCTCGCCAAATGGGTGCTGGTCGGCCGCTGGAAGGCGGAAGCGTTTCCCATCTGGGGCGTGCGTTACTTCCGCTTCTGGGTGGTCAAGACGTTGATCCGCACCGCGCCCGTCGTGCTGTTCCGCGGCAGCCCGCTCTACAGCATCTACCTGCAGCTTCTCGGCACCAGGCTCGGCAAGAACGCCGTCATCGAATCGAAATCCGTGCCCGTCTGCACGGATCTCATCTCGATCGGCGCCAACACCATCCTGCGCAAGGAATCGATGATCCTCGGCTTCCGGGCGCAGGCCGGCTATATCCACACCGGGCCGCTGACCATCGGCCGCGATGCCTTTGTCGGCGTCGGTTCGACGCTCGACATCGACACCAGGATCGGCGACGGCGCCCAGCTCGGCCATTCGTCCTCGCTGCACCGCGGCCAAAGCATCCCCGACGGCGAACGCTGGCATGGCTCGCCGGCCGTGCCGACCACGGCCGACTATTGCAAGGTGCGCAATGTCGATCCGTCCAACATCCGGCGCTTCCTGTTCGAAGCGGTTCAGCTGATCGGCCTGTTTGCCATCGTCACTCCCTTGCCGCTCCTGTTCCACAGCTATTGGGAAAATGTCGGCGACGACTACCAGGAAACCATCGGCGTCGTCGCGATCGGCACCACGGTGACGCTGTTCGGCTACATGGCCGCATCCTTCCTGGCGGCGACGCTGGTGCCGCGCCTGGTCAGCCTGCTGTTGAAGCCAGGCCGCACCTACACGCTGTACGGCTTCCGCTACTGGCTGCAGACCGTCGCTGAATTCTCCAGCAATTCCCGCGTGCTCGGCCTGCTGGCCGGCGACAGCTCGGCCATCGTGCACTACATGCGAGCGATCGGCTGGAATCTCAACAAGGTGGTGCAGACCGGCTCCAATTTCGGCTCCAACCAGCAGCACGAAAACCCGCTTCTGTGCGAGATCGGCACCGAGACCATGGTGTCGGACGGGCTGTTCATGATCAACATGCACAAATCCGCCGCCGCCTTCAGGCTCGAGCCGACGAGGATCGGCGAGCGCAATTATCTCGGCAACAACATCTACTATCCGCCGGACGGCCGCACCGGCGACAACGTCCTGCTCGGCACCAAGGTGATGATCCCCATCGACGGGCCGCTGCGCGAGAATGTCGGGCTCTTGGGTTCGCCTGCCTTTGAAATCCCGCGCATGGTGAACCGCGACAAGGAACTCATCGCCGGCATCGACGAGGACGACCGGCGCCGGCGCATCCCATTGAAGAACCGCCACAATCTGGTGACGATCCTGCTGTTCGTGGCAACGCAATGGGTCATGCTGTTCGCCACGCTGGCGATCTGGGACCGGGCGCTGAACTACTACACCGAATGGGCTGAAGTCGCACTGTTCGTCGCCGTGCTGCTGACCTCGGCGATCACCATTCCGTTCTACATCTTCGTGGAACGGGCAAGTCTTGGTTTCGGCAGGCTGAAGCCGCAGATGACGACGATCTATGACGTCGCGTTCTGGCGTCATGAACGCCACTGGAAGCTGGCGGATTCGCCGATCGTGCGGC
>NZ_RZPB01000348.1:0-6204 GCF_003998535.1 Mesorhizobium sp. M7A.F.Ca.AU.002.02.1.1
GGTGGTCATGTACACGCTGGCCGAACTGAAGACATGCCGGCTGGTGGTCGAGGGCACCGGTGCGGCGACAAGTGAAACAGTCTCGACGCTGCACGAGATGCTGATGGCGACCAGAAACCGCATCCTCATCAACCTCGACAACAAGCTCGACGTCGGCGCCCTCCCGGGCATGATTGCGGTCGCTCGCGGTCTCGGCATGGCCGAACAGGTCATCGTCAAGGAGAACCTGTGGAATTCACAACGGATTTCCACGGTCAAGGCCGCCATGGAGACCATTGGCGGCGGCTTCCAGTTCATGCCGATCATCGCCGATGACGCGGTGCATGACGCCGGTTTCGCCGGGACGGTCGACCGCGCCTTCTCGCCGCGCGCGATCGAGTTGATCAACTGGCGGGCAGGCGCCGAGACGCTGACCGAGACGGGCGGGCCGCTGTTCAGCACGCGCATGCGCGCGGCCGCAGTCAGGGGCAACTGGCACATCTGGGCCGACACCTACGCCATCGCCAACAAACCGGGCGGCTTCCTCGCCGGCGGCCGCGGCGACGAACTGGCGGTGCAGGCCAGCCTGCCGCGCGAAAGCTGGGGTTTCTGGGCCGATCGCGGCGCCACCATCATCCAGACCGACGAGCCGAAGGCGGCAATCGACTGGCTGGCCGCGAATGGTTTTCGCGTGCCTTATGCCGACGAGGCGCGGCCGGTTGAGCCGGCGAATACGGCGAGCATCAATTAAGCGGCGGCTGACGCTGCCAATCTCCCTCACGAGGGGGGAGATTGGTTAGCTTCAAGCCGCTAGCGCCACGCCGTCCAGTTCGCTAAGCGCATCCTGTGGCAATTCCAGTTCAGCCGCAGCGAGGTTCTCCCCGAGATGCCCGACCGACGATGTGCCGGGGATCAGCAGGATGTTGGGCGCGCGGCGCAGCAGCCAGGCGAGCGCGACCTGCATTGGCGTGGCGCCGAGGCGCGCCGCGATTTCCGACAGGGTGGAGGATTGCAGCGGGTTGAAGCCGCCGAGCGGGAAGAACGGCACATAGGCGATGCCATCGCGGGCAAGATCGTCGATCAGGGCATCGTCGCCGCGATGCGCCAGATTGTACTGGTTCTGCACGCAGACGATCTCGGCGATCCCCCGTCCTTGCGCGATCTGCGCCGGCGTCACGTTGCTCAGCCCGATGTGCCTGACCAGACCCTGTTGTTGGAGCTCGGCCAGCACGGTAAGCGGCGCTTCGATCGATCCTTCGGCGGGGCCATGGGTATCGAACATGATGCGTAGGTTGACGACGTCGAGCACCTCGAGCCCGAGATTGCTGAGATTGTCGTGTACCGCCTGGGTGAGCGCTTCCGCGGAAAAGGCCGGCAGCCACGATCCATCCGCGCCGCGCCGGGCACCGATCTTGGTGACGATGACGAGATCTTGGGGGTAGGGCGCCAGCGCCTCGCGGATCAGCCGGTTGGTGACGTGCGGACCGTAGAAGTCGCTGGTATCGATATGGTCGACGCCTTGCGCAATCGCCTCGCGCAGCACGGCCAATGCCGCGTCATGATCCTTGGGCGGCCCGAACACGCCGGGTCCCGCGAGTTGCATGGCACCGTAGCCGAGCCGCTTCACGGTGCGGCTGCCAAGCTTGAAGGTGGCGGGGGCGAAGGTGCCGGATTGTTGGATGTTGGACATGATTGATCTCCTTGAGGAGGCAGAGATAGGCGCTGCCCAACCTCGTGATAATCCGGTACAATCCACACAGGCCGTGCGGAATGGCGAACAATGATGGACCTCAGCGATCTGAATGCTTTCGTGGCGGTGGCGCGCGCCGGCGGCTTTCGCGACGGCGCGCGTGCGAGCGGCGGCAGCGCCTCCGGCCTGAGTGAGGCGGTGCGTCGCCTGGAAGTGCAGCTCGGTGTCAGGCTGTTCAACCGCACGACGCGCAGCGTTGTCCCGACCGAGGCGGGCCTCAGCCTTCTGGAGCGGCTCGGCCCGGCGCTGTCGGAGGTGGAGGCGGCGCTGGACGTGGTGAACGGCTTTCGCGACAGGCCGGCTGGCTCGTTGCGTCTCAACGTGCCGGTCAGTGCTGCGCGGCTGATATTGCCCGATATCGTGCCGGGTTTCCTCGCCGCCTATCCCGGTATCCGGCTGGAGGTGATCGCCGACGAGAACTTCGTCGACGTGCTGGCGGCCGGCTGCGATGCCGGCATCCGCTATGACGAGCGGCTGGAGCAGGACATGATCGCGGTGCCGATCGGACCGCGCGTGCAGCGTTTCGCCACGGCCGCCAGCCCTGCCTATCTTGATCGCCATGGCCGCCCGCAACACCCGAGCGACCTGCTTGGCCACTCCTGCGTGCGTGGGCGCTTTGCCAGCGGTGCGATGCTGCCCTGGGAATTCGAGCGAGACGGCGAGGTGGTGCGGGTCGATCCGACAGGCCCCTTGATCGTGCGGATCGGCGGGGCGACGGATCTTGCCGTCGACGCGGCTATTGCCGGCACCGGCATCATCGGCCTCTTCGAGGGCTGGCTGCGCCCTTACTTCGACAGCGGCGCTCTTGAGCCCGTGCTCGAACCGTGGTGGCAGAGTTTTCCCGGACCGTTTCTCTATTATCCCGGCCGGCGCCTGGTTCCGGCCCCGCTGCGGGCGTTCATCGACTATATCAAGGGCGGCAAGGCCTGACCTGTTTCCGGCGCCGTCACCCCACCCGGCGCTCCGCGCCGACCTTCCCATTGAGGGGAGGTAGGGCGCCGCGCTCTTCTAGCTCCCCTTGATGGGAAGGTCGCGCCGTAGGCGTGGGTGGGGTGACTGCCGAGCCGCAAACAAAAAGGCCGCCCGGAGGCGGCCTTTTCGATTGTCTGAAGCTGCGAAGTGCTTAGCGCTTGGAAAACTGGAAGCTACGACGGGCCTTGGCCTTGCCGTACTTCTTGCGCTCGACGACGCGGCTGTCGCGGGTCAGGAAGCCGCCCTTCTTGAGCACGGCGCGCAGCGTCGGCTCGTAGTAGGTCAGCGCCTTGGAGATGCCGTGACGCACGGCGCCAGCCTGGCCGGAGAGACCGCCGCCGACGACTGTCGCGACGATGTCGTACTGGCCGGCGCGGTTGGAGGCGATGATCGGCTGGTTGAGGATCATCTGCAGGACCGGACGCGCGAAATAGGTCGCGAATTCCTTGTCGTTGACGATGATCTTGCCGGAACCCGGCTTCACCCAGACGCGCGCAATGGCGTTCTTGCGCTTGCCGGTGGCATAGGCGCGGCCCGACTTGTCGAGCTTCTGGACGTGGACGGGGGCCGCCGGCTGGGTATTGGTGTTGCCGGTGGCGGCGCCCAGTTCTGCGAGCGAGGAAAGCTCAGCCATCTTATGCGACCTTCTTGTTCTTGGCGTTCAGCTTGGCCACGTCGAGCACGACGGGCTGCTGGGCGACATGCGGATGCTCGGCGCCTGCATAGACGCGCAGGTTCTTCATCTGGCGACGGCCGAGCGGGCCACGCGGGACCATGCGCTCAACGGCCTTCTCGACGACACGCTCGGGGAAACGACCCTCGAGCAGCTGGCGCGCGGTGCGCTCCTTGATGCCGCCTGGGTGGCCGGTGTGCCAGTAATAGACCTTGTCGGTGAATTTCTTGCCGGTGAACACCACCTTGTCGGCATTGATGACGATGACGTTGTCGCCGTCGTCGACGTGCGGGGTGAAGGTCGGCTTGTGCTTGCCGCGGAGATGATTGGCGATGACAGTGGCCAGACGACCGACGACGAGACCTTCGGCGTCGATCAGGATCCACTTCTTCACCACATCCGCAGGCTTCTGCGAAAAGGTTGTCATGTTTTCTGCTCTCGGTTCTGACCTTCATAAGAGAAGGCGTTTCTTGTTGCTTGGATTGGCGAAAGGCGCTTGCCCGCCGCCAATAACAAAACGGCGGCCTTTGCGGGCCGCTGCTTCGTGGAGGCTTATAGGCGAGGGTGGTGACCGCGTCAAGGCGAACGAAAAGGTAGATATCAGGTAAAATGTAGCAAAAACAATAACTTGAACAAAAGGTATTATTTTACCACATCACCATTCCGCTTCGGCGGGATCGAATAGGTGCCGATGGCATGCGCCACCGTGTGTCCGTCTGGGCCGGCAACGATGTCGATGTCGAACACCATCAGGCTCTTTCCCAGCTTCAGGATGCGGCAATGGCCGTCGATCGGTCCTGCCTCGGCCTTGCGCACGAAATTGATGTCGAGGTTGACGGTGACCGAAAGCGCATCCGGCCCGGCATGGCTGAGCACGCAGACGTAGCCGCCAATGTCGGCCAGCGTGAACAGCGAGGGGCCGGACACCGTGCCGCCGGGACGCAAATGCCGTTCGCCGGCGTTGAGCCGCACGGTGCAGCCGCCCGGGAACACGTCGATCGCCTCGAAATATTTGAACTGCTCATTGAGCTGCGGATAGACGGTTTCCATCAGCGCATTGACTTGTTGCGCGGTCAGCACGGGCTTGAGGTTGGTCTGGGCGGGCATGTCTTGGTCTCTCGCTTTGCGCCAGGCCTGTATGAGCGCAGCGCGGCATTTCTGACAACCTTCGTCCCCTGGCGCAAGCGATCGGTGTTGGACGAAACCTGATCCGGTATTAGATAGTCTGGCAGCCCCAGCGGAATCGCGGAGAACCCTATCCATGGCCGAAATCCTTGCCATCAAGCCTGCCGCCGTTGAGGGTCCGGTGGTTGCACAACTGGACAAGGGCGTGCTGCGCCTCACACTCGCCAATCCGCCTGCCAACGCGCTGTCGCTGGCGGTGATGGCGGCGCTGACGGCCGAACTCGAGCGCGCCAGGGCCGACAAGGCCGTTCGCGTCATCGTCTTGTCGGCTGCCGGCAAGGTGTTCTGCGCCGGCCATGATCTCAAGGAAATGACCGCGCGCCGCACTGACGCCGATCATGGCAAGGCCTTTTTCGCAGAGACGTTTGCCGCTTGTGCGACGCTGATGCAGGCGATCGTGCGTCATCCAGTGCCTGTCATCGCCGAGGTTGACGGCCTGGCCACCGCCGCCGGGCTGCAACTGGTCGCCAGCTGCGACCTGGCGATCGCTTCGCATGAGGCGACCTTCTGTACGCCGGGTGTCAACATCGGCCTGTTCTGCTCGACGCCGATGGTGGCGCTGTCGCGCAACGTCTCGCGCAAGCATGCGATGGAGATGCTGTTGACCGGCGAGACCATTGATGCGGCAACCGCCAAGGAATTCGGCCTGGTCAACCGCGTCGTGCCGCGTGAATACCTGAATCAGATCGTCACCAAATACGCGCAAACCATTGCTTCCAAATCATCTTTGGTGGTCAAGACGGGCAAGGAGGCGTTTTACTCGCAGGCCGAAATGGGGCTGGCGGATGCTTACACCTATACCGGCCGGATCATGGTCGAAAACATGCTCGCGCGCGACGCCGAGGAAGGCATCGGCGCCTTCATCGGCAAGCGCAAGCCGGAATGGACGGACGAATAGGAGCAGCACCATGGAGCCGCGAATCTCTATCGTTACCATCGCCACCGATGATCTGGACCGCGCGGTGCGCTTTTACGAGGCTATGGGCTTGAAGCGGCATGCCGGTATCACCGACGGTGTCGCCTTCTTCCAGATGGGCGGCGTCATTCTTGGTCTGTTCCCACGTGCCAGCGCAGAAGAGGATTCCGGCATCGCCTTCGCCGCGGCGCCATCGGCGGTCTACCTCGCCTACAACACCCGCTCCGACGCCGAAGTCGACGACGTGCTCGCCAGGGCGGAAAAAGCCGGCGGCCGCATCGTCAAGCCGGCCGGCCGCGCCTTCTGGGGCGGCTGGTACGGCTACTTCGCCGACGCCGACGGGCATGTCTGGGAAGTGGCGCACAATCCGGCCTTTCCGATCGCGGAAGACGGCACGATTTCGCTACCTGGCTGATGGCCCATCGCAAGCAGCTGACGCGGCTCAAGGCTCCCTATCTGAAGCGCATCCTGCTCGATGCCGTGCGGGTCGAGGATTGGGAAAAATATCCATGGAACCTGCCGCTGTTTCGCGGCCACGACTTCGAACTCGAATTCACCACGCCGATCACCATCATCGTCGGCGAGAACGGCACCGGCAAATCGACGCTGCTCGAGGCGATCGGTGCGCTGGCCGGCTATGACGAAGCCGGTGGCGGCAAGGGATATAGGCCGGTCGACCATTCCAGCGCCATCGACAAGAGTGGTGCCGCGCTGGCCAACGCATTCCGC
>NZ_RZPB01000349.1:0-6200 GCF_003998535.1 Mesorhizobium sp. M7A.F.Ca.AU.002.02.1.1
GCTCTGCTGTTCCAACACCTCTTCTGGTTCTTCGGCCATCCGGAAGTTTACATCATCTTCCTGCCGGCGACGGGCATGGTGTCCTCGATCATTCCTGTTTTCGCCAGGCGACCGACATTCGGTCATCTCGGGCTGGTCCTGTCGCTGATCGCGGTCGGCTTCCTTTCGTTCGGGCTTTGGGTCCATCACATGTTCGCCACCGGCCTGCCAAAGCTTGGCGCCAGCTTCTTCACCGCATCCAGCATGATGATCGCCATCCCGAACGGCGTACAGATCTTCTGCTGGCTGGCAACATTATGGGACGGCAGACCGGTGATCCGAACTCCGTTGCTGTTCGTCTTCGGCTTTTTCTTCATCTTCGTCATCGGTGGGCTGACGGGCGTGATGCTCGCCTCAGTGCCGTTGGATCTTCAGGTCCACGACACCTATTTCGTCGTCGCCCATTTCCATTACGTGCTGATCGGCGGCTCGGTGTTCCCGCTGCTTGGCGCGGCTTATTTCTGGTTCCCGAAGGTCACCGGCCGCATGATGAGCGAACGCCTCGGGCGGTGGCATTTCTGGCTGGCCTTCATCGGGTTCAATGCAGCCTTTTTCCCGATGCATCTGGTCGGCCTGTGGGGCATGCCACGACGTGTCTACACCTATCCGGCCGAGCTTGGCTGGGGCAACATCAACCTTTTCATCTCGGCTGGGGCGTTACTCTTCTTCCTGAGCTTTGTCCTGTTCACCTTCAACCTTGTGCATGGCGCGTTGAAAGGCACCTCGGCCGGCAACAATCCTTGGGACGCAGGAACCTTGGAGTGGGCAACATCCTCGCCGCCGCCGAGCTATAATTTCGCACGCATTCCCATCGTCACTCATATCGAGCCGCTCTGGGCCGAGCGCGAGGCGCTCCCTGTAGCGACCGGGCTCCGCGTCGACGCGCGCGAACTCCTCATCTCGACCGTGGCCGAAGCTCATCCCGACATTCGCGAGAAATCGGCCGCCCCTTCGATCTGGCCGCTTTTAGCGGCGCTGGCCGTCGGCGGCACGTTTCTCTATTCAATCTTCACGCCCTGGGCGATCGTCTGGGGCGCCGCGCCAATCGCCATCACGTTGATCGGATGGTTCTGGCCCAAGGGCGATCCGGAGGACGAGGAATGAAGCAGCGCGCCGCCGCCGATCTTTCTGGCCTGCCCACCTTCGGGCACGGTCCGCGCAGCCCGACCTGGTGGGGCACGCTGGGTTTCATGGCGCTGGAAGGCACGGGCTTCGCGCTGGCGGCCGGCGCTTATCTCTACCTTGCGCAGTCATGGCCAGACTGGCCGCTCAGCGCACCGCGCCCGAACCATTGGCCCGGAACGATCGTCACCATTTTGTTCATCGTCAGCCTTGTGCCTAACCACATCCTCCACCGCTATGCCAAGCAATGTTCGATGGTGCCGGTGCGGATCGGGCTGATGGTCATGTCGCTGCTCGGCATCGCTCCGCTCGTCGTGCGCTGGTTCGAATTCCCGGCCCTCAACATCTATTGGGACACCAATGCCTATGGATCGATGCTCTGGGTGCTGCTCGGGCTGCACACCACCCATCTCATCACCGATGTCGGCGACACCATCGTGCTGACTGTGCTGATGTTCACGCGCCACGGCTATAGCGGCCGTCGCTTCGGCGATGTCGGCGACAATGTCTTCTACTGGGACTTCGTGGTCCTGACCTGGATTCCGATCTATCTGCTCATCTACTGGGTGCCGAGGCTAGGCTGAGATGCGTGCATTACGCCTGGGAACGTCTTGGGGTGGTCTTCTGTCAGGGCCGCTGGCGTGGGCGGTCTCGACACAGCTGAATTATGCGCTGGTGCCCTGGCAATGCAATCGCCAGGTGCCGGTCGTGCTTCCCGTGGCGCTGCTGCTCGTCTTGTTGTCGCTGCTCGGCGGGGCGCTGTCGTGGCGGGCGAAGCGGCGAGGCGGTGCCGCATTCAAGCCGAAGCGTACGCGCGCCACAGAGCGCTTCGTCGCCAATCTCGGCATGCTGTCGGCGTTGCTGTTTGCGCTTGTGATCCTCATGCAAGGCAGCGCGGCGCTGATCCTGGATGAGTGCCTGCGATGAATCTGGACGGGCTGTTCTCTACTTCCATCTGCTACGGCGCCGGCGCACCCGAGGCCGGGTGGACGCTCGCGCTGCCCATCACCCTGCCACTTGCCGTGCTTGCCCTGATATATGTCGTTGGAGCTGGCCGGCTTTGGCGGCGCAGCAGCCGCGGCAGGACTTTGCGGCTGCGCCAGGCTCTGCTGTTCACGGCCGGATGGGGCGTGTTGACGGCCGCGTTGGTCAGCCCGATTCATGCACTCGGTGAGCAGATCTTTGCGGCGCATATGATCGAGCATGAACTGCTGATGGCCGTGGCGGCGCCGCTGCTGGTCTCCGCCAGCCCGGCTGCGGCCTTGATGTGGGGATATCCCGCCGGGGTCCGGCGCATTCTTGGAATGGCCGCGCACGGCAGATGGCTGAATGCGGTTTGGTCTTTCGTAACTCGACCGCTCAGCGCGACCATTGCCCACGGCCTGGCCATATGGATCTGGCACCTTCCGGCGTTGTTCGAGGCCGCGCTCGAACGCGGCGTGATGCACTATGCACAGCACGCGAGCTTCTTCGGAACAGGGCTGCTGTTCTGGTGGGTACTCTTGCCGCGTCCCGGCCGCCAGCATGCCTATGGGACCGCAGTGATGCATCTTTTCGTCACCTCGCTGCACACTGGCCTGCTTGGCGTGCTCCTGCTGCTCTCGCCGCGGCTCTGGTACCCGCAGAACGCGGTGGGTGCGGCACTATGGAATTTGAGCCCCCTGGAAGACCAGCAACTTGCCGGGCTGGTGATGTGGGTTCCCGCTGGACTGATCTATGGCGGCGCAGCGCTGCTGCTGGCCGCGCTGTGGATCAAGGCGAGCGGAAGGGGGGAGGCTGCGCATGCCTACGAGCTTGTCTAAGCTGCTTGCCGGCGCCAGCGTCGCGCTGGTGCTGCTCGTTGCGGGCGTGGCCGGAATGACCTGGTGGTCCGATCAGGCGGCGCGCATCCGCCACGAGGCGGAGGCGGCCACGGGAGGTGACATTGCGCGCGCCATGCCGATCATGACTGCGAATGGTTGTTCCGGCTGCCATACGATTTCGGGCGTGCCGGGCGCGCAAGGGCAGGTCGGTCCACGCCTCGACGCCAGTCTTGCTGACCGCACCTTTATCGGCGGCGGGCTGGCCAACAATCCAGAGAACCTGATCCGCTGGATACGGTCTGCCAGGGAAATCAATCCGCGCACGGCCATGCCATCGACCCGAATTTCGGAGCAGCAGGCGCGCGATATCGCGGCCTACCTCTACGCTCTGAAATGATTGAGCGGTTCACCGTTTGACGGACAACGCCGACCCTGTGTGGAAGAGACCGACTATCGCCGATCCAGGATCATCTAGCTTTGATGCTGAGACGGATCGGATATCCGTTCACGCACGGCATGCTCGGTCTTGTCTGCTGTGGACTTCACGATCTCGCCGAGCTGATCGGCGATCGTGTCTGCTTCCATATGTTGCCGGCCAGCTTCCTGCTTGATGGTCTCATAGGCTTCGGCGGCGACCTGCTTGGCCTCGTCGAGACCCCTGTCGAGCATGGTTTCGGCGGTATCGCGAAGCTTGTCGCCATAGGCGCCTAGCTGCTCATCCTCCGTTGCGGTGTGGGGCAGCATTGCACCTATGGCGGCGCCGATGGCGAGACCCGCGGCCGCTATGGCCAAGGGCTGGTTCTCCAACAGATCTTGCGCGGAGCGGGCGGCTTTCGCCGCCATGTCGCCGGTCACCGATCTTGCAGTGGCCGTGGTGCCCGTCAAACCCTCGGCGGCGCTGCTTGCAGCGCTGGAAACGGTATCGCCGACGCTGGTGGCAGCCGATGACAGCGATGCGGCGGCATCGGAAAGCGTGCTGCCCAAGCCTCCACGTTCCCGTTCATCATGTCGTCCCGGCGCCGAGGGCATTGAGTAGCCAGCCGAACCGCGGGCGGTGTCTGCGGTACCACTGCCGAACATCAGCCAAGCCAGACCCGCGCCCACCATAGTGACCGGCAAAGGATTGTCTCGGACCTGCGTTCTGAGGTTGGCGAGCATGGCCGAACTCTCCCCTCCCGAGAACAGCCCGGTGAACTCATCGAGCAATTGTCCCGGCGTCATCCTGCCTCGAATGGATTCGGCGGTCTCCATCACCCGCGCACGGGCTGCCTCGGCCTCGCGTTCAAGTTCGGCTGCGGATTTCTCAGTCATCTCACTTGTTCCTTGATCACGCTCGCGTCGCGCTTGAGCTGTTCCTGGGTGCGGTCGGGGGTAAGTTCCGAAGGCGCCATGCTGGCCGTCCCGGTCCGCAGCAGGATAATGCCGAGGGCCGCCACGACCACGCCGACCAGCAGGGAAGACCACCCCGCGCCAAGTCCTGCCCGCGTCAGTGCAATAACGAGTGCCTGCAGCAACACCATTAGCGCGGCGAGCAAGCAGATCGCGCCGCCCAGCACTTCCGCGGCACCTGCTCCGGCTTTGGCAAGCTTTTCAGAAAGCTCGGCCCGAAACAGCCTGGCCTCGGTTTGCACCAAAGTGGTGACATTCTGGGCCAAGTCGGTGATCAGCCCGGCAAGGCTTGGGTTGTCCTGGGTGTTCATCTGTCCTGCTCCGTGCTCTGCATGGCCCCATCATCGCCGACGACGCCCGAATCCTGCGACCGATCAGCGGACCAACCCTGTGCCTGATCGGTGTGGGATTTGAGGTCTCCCGGCGCATCCTGAAATTCTGGACCCGCCGGCGGCGAGGCCTTGATGAACCGCCCGAGAGCCAATCCGGCCAATACCGATCCGGCAAGCAGGACACCGGGATTTTGCCGGCCAAAGGACTGCACGTCCTCCAGGACCTGGCCGAACGGCTTCTGTTTCAATGACGATGAAAGCCGCTCCAGGCCACCGGCAGCATCCAATGCGAACTTCGATGCGTTCCTTTCATCGTTGTTGGCCAGGTGGTCACTGGCCGCGCGCAGTGCGCCGCCCAGCGCCGCCAGGCTCGATCCGATGTCGCGCTGCGCTTCCTGCGCCTTGTCGGAGATGACCTCCCTGGCTTCAGATGCATAGTCGCCAGCCTTGCGGGTCACCGTATCACGCGCGTCGTGAAGCAACTCGCTGGCACGCTCATTTTCCTGGCGAAGCCTTTCGGAAACGTCGCTTTTCGTCTTGTCGAAATCGGTGGGCTGTCCGCCCTGATCGTTTTCATGCTGCATGGGGCCACCTAGTGAAGACCGAGGAAGGAGAGGACCGCCAGCACGACAACGATAACGCCGATAAGATAGATGACACTGTTCATGTGCACGTCCTCCGTGGCTGTCCAACTTCGCGGAGCCGGCGATGTTCCCTAGGTGAAGCATTTATGTCGAAGCGGAAATGGAGAGCTTCGTCAGGCACGCACCAGTCACCAATGGGTCGCGCTATCCCTCGTGCGGAGCGCCAGTTGCTCGGTACCACCGGGTGCGCCCGACTCCGCAGGAGCCGCTAGCAGGAGACAGCCGAGTGCCGGCTGCCTCCGGCATTGCTATCTTTGCCTATTCGGCTGCCCGCCTGTCGATCATCTGCTCGCTCTGGGCGCCGGAACTTGGCCGAGGCGGCGACAGGATGGGCTCCTCGCCCATTGGCGAACCGGCGACCAGGGAGAACTCGCCCTTGCCGTCCATCGACGGTCCTTCGCTCCAACGTCCCTGCGCTGGTTCGACACCTTCGACGAAGCAATTGATGAAGGCATAGGATACGTCCTGATGCTCCTTTTCCTGCGGGAAGGAGTTGGGGACCGGCAGAGACGCGTTCAGTCCGCCCATATCTTCGATTGCCGCGAGCCACTGCTGTTGGTGCATGGTGTCGCGCGCAATAAGGAAGGACAGCATGTCCTTCATGCCGGGATCGCTGGTCATGTTGTACAGGCGGGTCGCAAGCACGCGGCCGCTTCCTTCCGCGGTGACGTTTGCGACCATATCCGCGGCAAGATTGCCGCTGGCATAGACATGCGAAGCATTGAAGGGAACGCCGTTGGCGTTTTCAGGCAGTGCGGCCAGGCCGGTCGACAAGATATGGCGGAAGTTCATCCCGTTGAGGACCGAGCCGCCGACCGTGTCCGACGAGATGTCCTCCTGCAGCGAAAGTGGTGCACCCTCAAGATTGAGGG
>NZ_RZPB01000034.1:0-18390 GCF_003998535.1 Mesorhizobium sp. M7A.F.Ca.AU.002.02.1.1
GCTCGTCGAGCAAGAGCATGCGTGGCTGCATGGCGATCGCCGTGGCAAGCATCAGGCATTTGCGCTCGAACGCGGACAATTCGCCGGCAAGCCGGCCGAGCGACTGGGATCCCGGGCCGACGAACTCCAGCGCCTCGGCGGCGGCATTGCGGGCCGTGGCCGCTGTCTTTTCCTGCTTGCCGTAGCTGGCGCCGATCAGCGCGTTCTCGAATACGGTCAGCCCGTCGAAGCTGGTCTCCCGCTGAAAGGTCCGGGCAAGGCCGAGGCGCGCGATGGCGTGTCCCGATTTGCCGTTTATGGCAATGCCGTCAAAGCGGATGTTGCCCCGGTCGGGCCCGAACGGGATGCCGGTGATGATGTTGAACAGCGTGCTCTTGCCGCTGCCGTTCGGGCCGGCGATACCGAAGATCTCGCCGGCCTCGACCTTGAACGACACGCCATCGACGGCCTTCAGCGAACCGAAGGCCTTCGACACGTCGTCCAGTTCAAGCAGGGCCATTCCCTACTTCATCCAGGGCTGGAGCTTGAAGGCGCCGGTGGCATATTTCTCAGGCGAGATCAGCGTGCGCTGGCCATCCCAGATCTGGAAGAAGGTGATCGGAATATAGTCGTCGCCCTGCGTGGCCAGGTGGGTGGCGGGATCGAATTTCAGCCGCCCTTCCGCGACCTGCTTGTCGGTCTCCGACAGCGCCTTCATGATCGCCGCATGGTCGGATGCGCCCCCGACCTTCTTGACCGCATCGAAATAGACATTGGTCATTTCGTAGAGGCCGACGCCGTAGGTGCCGCTCTCGACGCCGTATTTTGCCTTGAACTTGGCTGCCACCTCATCGGCGCGCGGGTTCTTCGGCGTCGTCAGCGCGCCGCCGAGCAGGTTGTAGATGATGCCATCCGATTTCTTGCCGGTCAGCTCGACGAATTCCGGAACGCTCGGCGCGTATTGCAGGAAGACGAGGCTCTTGGTCGGCTGCTCGAGGAACTGGTTGAGGAACGACGCCGAATTGCCCGGCAGATAGTCGGTGTTGATGACGACATCGGGAACGTTCTCGCGCACCTTGGCGAGGATCGAACGCCAGTCGGTCACTTCGCCGAAGGGTACGATCTCGTCGACGGTGATGGTCCAGCCCTTCTCCTTGAACGTCTTCTTCATGCCTTCGGAGATGGTCTTCGAATAGGCATTGTCGGACGAGATGATGGCGACCTTCTTGGTCGGCAGGGTGATCTTGCCGTCGGCCGCGAGCTTCTCGACGAACAGGGTGACGTCGGTGTTGTAGGCGTCGAAGGAAGGCGTCAGTGACCAGCAGCACATGTATTTGTCGGGGCTCGGCGCGATGATGTCCCTGGTCTGCTGCGAGGTGGCCGCCAGCATGTAGGGCATTTCCGCCTCGGCCATGTTGTCGATCTCGAAATTGGTCAGGCTGGCATAGCCGGTCAGCATGAAGTGTACGCCCGGATCGCCAAGCAGGCGTTCGACGGCGCTGGTGACGTTGCCGGCGGACTGATCCTTGACGTCGCCGACCACCAGTTCGAACGTATCCCCGGCAACGCCGCCGGCTGCGTTCGCTTCGTCGATGGCCATCTGCACGCCGCGCTGGAATTCCTGGCCGTCCGCCGCGGCAGGGCCGGTGAGCGGCGCAAGCAGGCCGATCTTGACGACGTCGGCAAAGGCGGGGGCGGCTGATGCGGCAAACATGCCGATCAACGTCGTGCTCATCAGCATATGGCGGATTCGACTTGCGGCGGATTTGGGCTTCATCGTGCTGTTCCCTGTTTTCCTCCCGTTCATCGGGAGTTGGATAATTGACAATCTACGCATAATTGTTCTTATTTGAAAAGGATTTTTCAACGCAACCTGGCCGGGAAGATGGTTCCCGCAAAGGTATGGAAGCCGTGGCGCTTTGCTGCGCAACTGCATTAAAACAGGGCAAGTCCCGACGGAGCGGACAATGACGATCTCGCAGAAGACCCTTGAAACCAGCCACGGCAAGATCGCGGTGCGTGAGACCAGCGGCCAGGGAACCGCTGTCATGCTGATCCACGGCAATTCATCTTCCAGTGCCGTTTTCCGCAACCAGTTGGACGGCCCGTTGGGCGAGCGATATCACCTCATCGCTCCCGACCTACCCGGCCATGGAGCGTCCGGCGATGCGATCGATCCAGAGCGTTCCTACAGCATGGAAGGCTATGCCGATGCCATGACCGAAGTGCTCGGGCTGCTCGGCATCGACAAGGCCATCGTCTTCGGCTGGTCGCTCGGCGGCCATATCGGGCTTGAGATGATCGACCGCTTTCCCGGCCTGCTTGGCTTGATGATCACCGGCACGCCGCCTGTCTCGCCCGAGGAGGTCGGTAGCGGATTCAAGCCGAGCCCGCATATGCATCTCGCCGGGCAGGAGACCTTCACCGGCGCCGACGTGGAGGCCTATGCGCGCAGCACTTGCGGCGAGCCGTTCGAGCCGTTTCTCATCGACACGGTGGCGCGCACCGATGGACGGGCGCGGCGCCTGATGTTCGAAAAGTTCGCGGCCGGCACTGGCCGGAACCAGCGCGAGATCGTGGCCGGCAAGACGCCGCCGATCGCCGTTCTGAACGGCATCGACGAGCCATTCGTCAACACCGATTTCGTCTCCGCTGTGAAATTCTCCAATCTATGGGAAGGCAAGACCCATCTGCTCGACAAATCCGGCCACGCGCCGTTCTGGGATTCGCCGGATCGCTTCAATCCGGTCCTCGCCCGCTTCCTGGCAAGCGTCGACATAGCGTAGGTCCGTCGGAAACCGGCGCCACGGACCCGCCTTCGCGTTGGGTGGGTGACAATCACGCGCATCTGTCGTATATTGACATAAAGATATCCTTATGTGACATGAAAAGGCCTGTCGCCAAAGGGATAAAAAATGTCGCAGAATTCTGCCTCGCTGGACGCATTGTTCGGCCCCGTCGCGGCAAAACCGGACGGCCCGGAAGTGCTTGCCGCGCTGACAGCGGCGGCACGCGAGCGCATTCTCATCCTCGACGGCGCCATGGGCACCCAGATCCAGGGCCTCGGGTTTAACGAGGACCAATTCCGCGGCGAGGCTTTCGCCGGCTGCGCCTGCCATCAGCAGGGCAACAACGACCTTTTGATCCTGACCCAGCCCGGGGCGATCGAGGAGATCCATTATCAATACGCCATCGCAGGCGCCGACATCCTGGAGACCAATACTTTCTCCTCGACCTCGATCGCCCAGGCCGACTACGGCATGGAAGATGCCGTCTATGCGCTGAACCGCGATGGCGCGCGGCTGGTCAGGCGCGCCGCTGTTCGGGCCGAGCAGCAGGACGGCAAACGAAGGTTTGTCGCCGGAGCGCTCGGGCCGACAAACCGCACCGCCTCGATGTCGCCCGACGTCAACAATCCCGGCTATCGCGCCGTGACCTTCGACGATTTGCGCCTCGCCTATGGCGAGCAGCTGCGCGGGTTGATCGATGGCGGCGCCGACATCATCCTGATCGAGACCATCTTCGACACGCTGAACGCCAAGGCGGCGATCTTCGCGGCGGAAGAGATCTTCATCGAGAAGGGCGTGCGCCTGCCCGTGATGATATCGGGCACCATCACGGACCTCTCCGGCCGCACGCTGTCGGGCCAGACGCCGACCGCCTTCTGGCATTCGGTGCGCCATGCCAACCCCTTCACCATCGGCCTCAACTGCGCGCTCGGCGCCAACGCCATGCGAGCGCATCTGGCCGAAATATCCGGTGTCGCCGACACCTTTGTCTGCGCTTATCCGAATGCCGGCCTGCCCAACGAATTCGGCCGGTATGACGAAAGCCCGGACTTCATGGCCGCCCAGATCGAGGATTTCGCGCGTGAGGGACTGGTCAATGTCGTCGGCGGCTGCTGCGGCTCGACGCCGGAGCACATCCGCGCCATCGCCGAGGCGGTGCGGAAGTATCCGCCGCGCGCCATTCCGGACATTGAGCCCAGGATGCGCCTGTCCGGGCTGGAGCCATTCACGCTCACCGACGAGATCCCCTTCGTCAATGTCGGCGAGCGAACCAATGTCACCGGCTCGGCCAAGTTCCGGAAACTGATCACGGCGGGCGACTATGTCGCCGCGCTCGACGTCGCCCGCGACCAGGTCGCCAACGGCGCGCAGATCATCGACATCAACATGGACGAGGGTCTGATCGATTCGAAGAAGGCCATGGTCGAATACCTCAACCTGATCGCCGCCGAGCCGGACATCGCCCGCGTTCCTGTCATGGTCGACAGTTCGAAATGGGAGATCATCGAAGCCGGCTTGAAATGCGTGCAGGGCAAGCCGCTGGTCAACTCCATCTCGATGAAGGAGGGCGAAGAAGCCTTCCTGCATCATGCCAGGCTGGTCCGCGCCTATGGCGCCGCCGTCGTCGTCATGGCCTTCGACGAGGATGGCCAGGCCGACACCAAGGCGCGCAAGGTCGAGATCTGCACCCGCGCCTACAAGCTCCTCACCGAGCAGGCCGGCTTCCCGCCCGAGGACATCGTCTTCGATCCCAACGTGTTCGCCATCGCCACCGGCATCGAGGAGCACGACAATTACGGCGTCGACTTCATCGAGGCGGCCGGCGAGATCACCGCCACGCTGCCGCATGTCCACATTTCTGGCGGCGTGTCGAACCTGTCTTTCTCGTTCCGTGGCAACGAGCCGGTGCGCGAGGCCATGCATGCCGTATTCCTTTACCATGCCATCCAGCGCGGCATGGACATGGGCATCGTCAATGCCGGCCAGCTCGCCGTCTACGATACGATCGAGCCTGATCTGCGCGAGGCCTGCGAGGATGTCGTGCTCAACCGCGCGCCCAAGGCCGGCGGCACCGCCACCGAACGCATGCTGGAGATCGCCGAACGCTTCAAGGGCACGGCCGGCAAGGAAGCGCAGGAGCGCGATCTCGTCTGGCGCGAATGGACTGTCGAACAGCGGATCAGCCATGCGCTGGTCAACGGCATCACCGAATTCATCGACGCCGACACCGAGGAAGCACGGCTTGCCGCCGAGCGGCCGCTGCATGTCATCGAAGGCCCGCTGATGGCCGGCATGAACGTCGTCGGTGATCTGTTCGGCGCGGGAAAGATGTTCCTGCCGCAAGTGGTGAAGTCGGCGCGGGTAATGAAGCAGGCGGTGGCTGGACTGCTGCCGCACATGGAAGCCGAGAAGCTGGCAAACGCCGCCAACGGCATCGACAATGGCGAACGCAAAACGGCCGGAAAAATCCTGATGGCGACGGTCAAGGGCGATGTCCATGACATCGGCAAGAACATCGTCGGCGTGGTTCTCGCCTGCAACAATTACGAGATCATCGATCTCGGCGTCATGGTGCCGGCGGCCAGGATCCTGCAGACGGCGCGCGAGCAAAATGTCGATATCATCGGCCTGTCCGGCCTGATTACGCCGTCGCTGGACGAGATGGCGCACATGGCCGCCGAGATGGAGCGTGAAGGCTTCGACATTCCGCTGCTGATCGGCGGCGCGACGACCAGCCGCGTGCACACGGCGGTGAAGATCCACCCGCGCTACAGCAAGGGGCAGACGGTCTATGTCACCGACGCCAGCCGCGCGGTCGGCGTGGTCTCATCCTTGCTGTCCAACGAGAGCAAGCGCGGCTTTGTCGATACGGTGCGCGCCGAATACAAGAAGGTCGCCGATGCGCATGCCCGCTCGGAAGCCGACAAGCAGCGTTTGCCGCTGGCCAAGGCGAGGGCCAATGCGCATCGGATAGACTGGTCCGAATATGAGCCGCCGAAGCCGTCCTTCACAGGCGTGAAGGTGTTCGAGAACTGGGACCTGACCGAGCTCGCGCGCTACATCGATTGGACGCCGTTCTTCCAGACCTGGGAGCTGAAGGGCCGCTATCCCAAAATACTCGAAGACGAGGCGCAAGGTGCCGCCGCACGCCAGCTGTTCGAGGATGCGCAGGCGATGCTGAACAAGATCATCGCCGAGAAATGGTTCGCGCCGCGCGGCGTCATCGGCTTCTGGCCGGCCAACACCGTCGGCGACGACATCAGGCTGTTTACGGACGAGAAGCGGTCGCAGGAACTGGCGACGTTCTTCACCTTGCGCCAGCAACTGACCAAGCGCGACGGCAAGGCCAATGTTGCCCTGTCGGATTTCGTCGCGCCGGCGGAGTGCGGCAAGGCCGATTACATCGGCGGCTTCATCGTCACCGCCGGCATCGAGGAGGTGGCGATCGCCGAACGCTTCGAACGCGCCAACGACGACTATTCCTCGATCATGGTCAAGGCGCTGGCCGACCGCTTCGCCGAAGCCTTTGCCGAGCGCATGCATGAGAAGGTGCGCAAGGAATTCTGGGGCTACGTGCCAGACGAATCGTTGGCGCCGGACGAGCTGATCGGCGAACCCTATCGCGGCATCCGACCGGCGCCCGGCTATCCGGCTCAGCCCGACCATACGGAGAAGGCGACTTTGTTCCGGCTGCTCGACGGCGAAGGCAATGCCGGCGTGAGACTGACCGAAAGCTATGCGATGTGGCCGGGTTCATCCGTCTCGGGGATCTATCTGGCGCATCCCGAAAGCTATTATTTCGGCGTCGCCAAGATCGAGCGCGACCAGGTCGAGGATTATGCGCGCCGCAAGGCGATGCCGTTGGTCGAGGCCGAGCGCTGGCTTGGCCCCATCCTCAACTACGTGCCGGCACACTATGCCGAGGCGGCTGAATAGCCGATGCCGGCGCGCCTGACGGGAGCGACAGGCGAATGCCGGTCGCTTCTCCATTGTCATCCTGGCCCGCTTCGATTCCTGTGGGCTATTGCATGGCCGACGGGTTCATCCACAGCAGCTCCCAGACGTTGCCGTCCGGATCTTCGATGTGGCGGTTGAACATGAAACCAAGATCCTGCGCCGGGTTGGGATCGGCGCGACCGCCTGCCGCCACGCCCTTCTCGATTACGACATTGACCTCGTCCTTGCTGTCGACGGTGAGTGCGATCAACATCTGGCTGTCCCGCTTGGGGTCGCCGATCGGGCGCGCTGTGAACTGGCTGTAATGCTGGTGCGTCAGCAACATGACCCCGATCGAGTCTGAGAACATGATCGAGCTGGACTGGTCGCTCGAGAACTGCGGGTTCAGCGTGCCCCCGATCGCGAGATAGAACTTGGTCGCCGCCTGCAGATCGCGTACCGGTAGATTGAGGAAGATCATTTTGGTCATCGGTCTAAGCCTTGCTGCCGTTGATGGGTACTAGCCAGTCTAGTACTGTAACTATGGCTACCATGCGGGAACGGTACCGTCTAGTACTGGTTGAGAGGCGCTATGAAAATTGATGGTGAGACCAGGTCGGCTCGCAAGGATCGTGAAATCATTGAAGCGGCTACGGCCGCCTTCATCGCCAAGGGCTATGATGGAACCAGCATGGAAGAGATCGCCACCAAAGCAGGCGCATCCAAGCAGACTGTCTACAAGCATTTCACGGACAAGGAGACGCTTTTCGGCGAAGTCGTCGAGTCCACCGCCAGCCAGACCAACGATGTCGTCGAGTCGGTGACGATGCTGCTTTCCGAGGCGAAATTCATGGAGGGTGGGCTACAGCAGCTTGCCCGACGCATGACAACGACGCTGATGGACGAAGAGCTGCTGAAGCTGCGGCGTCTGATTATCGCCAACGCGGATCGGATGCCGCAGCTTGGCCGGAGCTGGTATGAAAAAGGTTTTGAACGCATGCTTGCCTCGGTGGCATCATGCTTTCAAAAGCTTACCAGTCGAGGCCTGTTGCAGACCAGCGATCCCCGTCTGGCGGCCAGCCATCTCTTCGGAATGCTTCTCTGGATCCCAATGAACGAAGCCATGTTCACCGGAAGCAACCCGCGTTCGAAGGCGGATCTCGAGCGGCACGCCGATGCTTCGGTCGAAGCATTCCTTGCCGCCTATGGGGCGCGGCCGAAATAGTCGCGCGCCGCTCCGCCAGCGACGCTTATTGTGGTCGATTGTCCGTCCACGCCAGCATCTTTTGCTTAAGGCCGGTGGCGGAGTCGGTTTAGGCACAGGGTGCTCGCTTACGATCCAAGGCTGCGATAAACCCAGGGCAGCCGTCTTTGCAGCTGGAGCGTCAAATGACCGTACTCACCCGACGCCGGCTTTTGAAAACGGCAGCGATTGCCGGCGCAGGCGGGGTCGGGCTTTCGGCCATGGGCCGGCTTGGTGGCTGGGCCGCTGCCATGCCTGAGCCGGTGGTTTTGCAGACGGCAAAGATCCAGGCGAAGCTGATGGATATCGGCCAGACCAGGGATGTGCTGACCTATGGCAACGCCGGAATGCCGCCCGTGCTCAGAATGAAAAAAGGCCAGCCCTTCGCTGCACGCCTTGTCAACGCGATCGACGATCCGACGACGATCCACTGGCACGGTATTCGCGTTCCAAACAAGATGGACGGCGTGCCGTTCCTGGTCCAGCCCTACGTCTACACCGGCGATCATTTCGACTACGCCTTCACGCCGCCCGATGCCGGCACCTTCTGGTACCACCCGCATTGCAACACGCTGGAGCAGATGGGCCATGGCCTGACGGGCGTGATCGTGGTCGAAAACCCAAGCGATCCGAAATTCGACGCCGAAATCGTCCTCAACTTGCGTGACTGGCGCCTCGGCGACGACGGTCAGTTCATCGACCAGTTCCGGCCGCGCGATGCCGCAAGAACCGGCACTTACGGCACGGTGCGCACCGCAAACTGGCTCGACCAGCCGCAATATGACACGCCGGCCGGAGGGCTGGTGCGGCTCAGGGTCGCCATCACCGACGTGACGCGCATCTACGCTTTTCGCGTCGACGGTGCGCAGGCGAGTGTCATGGCGCTCGACGGCAATCCGGTGCCTGAGCGTTTTTCGCCCGATGCCTTGCTGCTTGGACCCGGCCAGCGCATGGAGCTGGCCATACGCATGCCCGACGAGGAAGGCGCGATCGTCAGCTTGAGGGACGTCAGAGGCACCAAGCCAAAAATCCTGGCAACCCTGCGCGCGACAGGAAACTCCCTCAAACGGGACATTCGCGATGTTGCTCCACTGGAGCTCAATCCGGTGGCGGAAGTGGATCTCGCCAGTGCCAGGCATATTTCCCTGGCGCTCAGCGCCACGGCGGAAAATGTCCCGAGCGATGGCATCTGCGGCTCGCTGGGCTACAGTTTCTGGGCCATCAACAAAGTGCCGTGGCCCGGCGACACCAAGGATCCGACCGCGCCTCTGGCCGAACTGAAGCTTGGCCAAAGCTACGTCATCGACATGGAGAACCTGACGCCGCAATCCCATCCCATGCATCTGCACGGCATGAGCTTCAAGGTGCTGTCGTCCTCGACGCGCCAGGTTCAGCCCGTGATTTCCGACACCTATCTCATCCAGCCCAACGAGAAGGTTCAGCTCGGTTTCGTCGCCGATAATCCCGGCGACTGGCTGCTGCACTGCCACATCATCGAGCACCAGAAATCGGGAATGACGAGCTACGTCAGGGTGGTGTGAAGCCGCGTCAGCCTGCGCGTGGCGTCTGGACCGTCACTTGCGCAATTGAGCCTCGATCTCGTCGAGCACTTTGTCCTTGCCGATGCCGGTGAGGAAGGCGAGGCCCTTGATGACCGGCTTGGTCACCGAAGCGGAGATCGGGGTGGTTGCGACGATGAAGTCGACATTGTCGGCCAGTCCGGGCACTTCGGTGGCCTTTGCCTGCTGGGCATTGAAGGTGAGGCCGCGTTTCTTCATTTCCTCGGTGACGGCGACGTTGACCGCGGTCGAGGTGGCGATGCCCGTGCCGCAGGCGAAGAGAATGGTTTTCTGTCTGGACATCTCTGCTTCTCCTTGGTTATCAGCCGAGTACGGCTCGCACGTCTTCGAGGGTTCTGGCCGACCTCAAATCATCCAAGGCTTGCGGGTTCTGGATGGTGGCCATGACGGCCTGCAGCGCCTCAATCTGCTTGTCCTTGTCGTTGATGGCAAGCAGGAAAACGAAGCCGACCGGCAGCATCTCGTCGGGATCCTCCATGTTGGCGAAGGTCACTGGTTGCTTCAATGTGCCCATCGCGATGCCAGGCTTCAGCACATGCTCCGGATCGGTGTGCGGCACCGCGACATTGTCGGAGCGTTCCAGCGGCAGTCCTGTCGGGATGGTCAATTCGCGGCGCACGACCGCGTCGGCATAGGAGCTTTTGACATAGCCAAGTGTCTCCAGCCGGCCCGCCAGGATGCGGATGATCTCCTCATTGGTCGAGGCATCGGATCCGAGCACGATCGCGTCGGGATCCAGAAGCTGCATGAGGCCGTCGGACATTCTTTGCTCCGTCGATGAAATCGTGCGCCCCGAGGAGGGCGCACGATCGGGCTCCGTCGATGAAATCGGGCGCCCCGAGGAGGGCGCACGATCGGTTTGAAGGGTGGACCCTATCAGGTTCAGGCCGTCTCTTCGGCCGGCTCGTCCTCGGCGCCCGCGGCCCGCTCCCAGCCGAGCGGATTGCGGCGGTAGAGGACAAACAATGCCGCGATGACCACCGCGATCACGATGATGCCGACAAGTCCAAGCCCCTGGATCGCCTCGATGACCACGTAAGGCACCCACAGGAAGCCGTCGACCACCGAGGTGATCTGCAGCGCATCCGCCGGCAGCTTGAAGCCCGATGCGACGGCAGCACTTGTGAACAGCGGCGCCAGCGCGTTGGCGACGTAGAAGCCGATGGCCAGCGTCACCGTGCCGATCACCACCATGCGGAACACGTTGCCTTTGACCAGCGGCGCGGTCATGGCGACGATGAAGGGAATGACCGCAAGGTCGGCGAACAGGATGACGCGGTTGCCCGGCAGGATGATGGACAGGATGATCGCGATCGGCACCAGGATCAGCGACGACGAGATCGCGGCCGGATGGCCGATCAGGATCGCGGAATCGAGGCCAACAAGAAGCTCGCGATCGCCCGTGCGCTTGCGCACGAATGCCTGGGCTGCGTCGGAAACCGGCAGCAGGCCTTCCATCAGGATCTTGACCATGCGCGGCAGCAGCAGCATCACCGCGGCCAGCGTCATGCCGGTGCCCAGAACCTTGGCCAGCACCACGCTGAGATCACCCGCATTGTAGAAGGCGATCGCACCAAGCACGAGGCCGATGATGAGGCCCATCACGACAGGTTCGCCGAACACGCCGAACCTGCGCTCGATCGTATCGGTGTTGATGTTGATGCGGTTGATCCCGGGAATGCGGTCCATGATCCAGTTGAGCACAATGGCGATCGGCAGGATCTGCGCCGAGGCGAGATGCGGCACGGAGATGCCGGGCACGCCGTAGAACTGCTGCACCGCGCGCGCCGACCAGTCGGCGAACAACAGCGAGAGTGCTGCGACAAGTGCTGCGACCGCGATGCCATAGGCCAGGTTGTCGGTTGCGGCGACCACCAGCGAGCCGACAAAGGCGAAGTGCCAGAAGTTCCAGACGTCGACATTGAGCGTGCGCGTCATGCGTGTCAGCAACAGCACGATGTTGACGAGAATGCCGACCGGAATGACCCAAAGGCCGACCGATGAGCCGAAGGCGATCGCGGCCGCGGAGGGCCAGCCGACATCGATGATGTCGCGATGGATGCCGGTGTTGGTGACGATGGCCTTGGCGACGTCGCCAATCGACGTGAACATGAGGCCAAGCACCAGATTGATGCCGATGAAGGCGACGCCGATGGTGACGGCGGCGCGAAAAGCCTTGCTGACCTTGGCGCCCAGAACCACGGCGATGACGAAAATGACAATTGGCAGCAGGATCGTCGGGCCAAGCGTATCGATGGCCCCTTTTAGGCCCGCGAGAACAGTATCCATTTTTCCTCCCCTGGAGCCGCGAGCCTTCGCTCGACGCCTCGCAATGATGCTCCATCCAGCCTTTGACGCCGTGGCGCAAAGACACTCCCCAATTTGCCCAGAGGCGAATGCTTCCCGACTGTCGCGTCGGTGAACATTTGCCTTTGTTGACAAACGAATGTTTTATTGGGGTTGTCCGCTGCAATGTCAATTGGTTGGGCTTCGGCGAATCGAGCCCCGGCGGACGTGCCTTCCGAGACGATTTCGTGGGAAATTGCCGGTCGCGACCGGGTTTCGTTGGCAAATAGAACCCATTCCCTGCTATCCGACCCCAAATCACGAAGCTGTGGACATTCCTGCATGACCAACGTCGCCCTGACCGGGCTTGCCCGTGATCTCGCCAAGCGTGCCGCCGAGAACCGCCCGGTGCGCATCGGTGTCATCGGTTCGGGCGAAATGGGCACCGATCTGGTCACGCAGGGCATGCTGATGCCGGGCATTTCGGTCTGCGCCGTCTCGACGCGCCGCCCGCACACCGCGCGCGACGCTATCCGTATCGCCTATGGCGACGAAGCCATGGCGGTCGAAGCCGACACCGCCTCGAAAGTCACCGCGGCAATCGAGGCGGGAAAAATCGCCGTCACATCCAACGAGATGCTGGTCACCAATCCGCTGATCGACGTCGTCATCGACGCCACCGGCAAGCCGGGCGTCGCCGCCGATTTCGACCTCATGGCGATGGAGCACGGCAAGCATCTGGTGATGATGAACGTCGAGGCCGACGTCACCATCGGCTGCTATCTCAAGCAGCAGGCCGACCGGCTTGGCGTCGTCTATTCGGTGGGTGCGGGCGACGAGCCGTCGAGCTGCATGGAACTGATCGAGTTTGCGTCGGCGCTCGGGCTGACCATCGTGTCGGCCGGCAAGGGCAAGAACAACCCGCTCAACCACGATGCCGTACCGGACGATTATCGCGCCGAAGCGATCCGCCGCAACATGAACCCGCGCATGCTGGTCGAGTTCGTCGACGGCTCCAAGACCATGGTCGAGATGTGCGCCATCGCCAACGCCACCGGGCTGGTGCCGGACGTCCCCGGCATGCACGGCCCCAGGGCCGATCGCGACGACCTCGCCAAGGTGCTCATCCCGCGCGAGGATGGCGGTCTGCTCACGAAGAAAGGCGTCGTCGACTACACGGTCGGCAAGGGCGTCGCGCCCGGCGTCTTCGTCATCGTCGAGGCGACGCATCCGCGCATCATCGAGCGCATGGACGATCTGCATATCGGGCACGGCCCCTATTACAGCCTGTTCCGGCCTTATCATCTGACGTCGCTGGAAGTGCCGCTGACCGCAGCCCGCATCGTGCTTTTCGGCAAGCCCGACATGGTGCCGTTGCCGCGGCCCGTGGCCGAAGTCTGCGCCGTTGCCAAGCGCGACCTAGTCGCCGGCGAGACCTTCGATGCGATCGGCGAGACTTGTTACCGCTCCTGGACGATGACCGTCGGCGAAGCCCGCGCCCAGCGCGCCGTGCCGGTCGGCCTGCTCGAGGGCGGCAAGGTGCTGAAACCGGTCACGAAAGGCGAATTGCTGACGGCGGATAATGCGTCGCCCGACCAGACGACGAGGCTGTTCGCCTTGCGCCGGCTGCAGGATGAGATGCTGTACGGGACAAACTGAGGATTTATCTCCCCAGTTCGACCGACCGCAGCCGCGCAGCCTCCACCGCTTGCGTCAGCAGATTGGTCAGCCGGTCCTCGCCCATCAGAACGGCCAGCGCCGCGGCCGTCGTGCCGTTGGGGCTGGTGACCTGCTGGCGCAGCACGCCCGGTTCCTCGCCGCTTTCGGCGGCGAGCGAGGCGGCGCCATAGACGGTCTGCATGGCGAGCAGCTTGGCGGTCGCCGTCGGCAGACCGGCCTTCTCGGCGGCAACCGTCAGCGCTTCGATGAAATGGAAGATATAGGCCGGCCCCGATCCGGACACGGCGGTCACCGCATCCATCAGGCCCTCATCGTCGATGGTGGCCACTTCGCCGCTCGCCGACAAAAGGTCGGCGACGAAACGCTTGGTGTCATCGGACACGAGCTTGTTGGAGAACACCACCATCATGCCCTTGCCGATCGCCGCGGGCGTGTTGGGCATGCAGCGCACGATCGGCGCGCGGTTGCCGAGGATTTCCTCGAGGGTGGCGGCAGGCGTGCCGGCGGCGATGCTGACGAAGGTGGTGCGGCCGTCGCCGAAGCGCTTGTAGGCGGCCGTGACGTCGCGGATCACCTGCGGCTTCACCGCGATGACCACGAGATCGGGCAGGGCATCGGCCGGTATGCTACCGGCATCGGCTGATGTCGCGCAGCCCAGCGTTGCCGCGCGATTGCGCAGATCGGCATTGGGCTCGACCACGAAAACCGCCGACGGCGCGAGCTTGCCGGATTTCAGCCAGCCCGAGAGCATGGCGTAGCCCATATTGCCGCAGCCGGCGAGAACAAGCCTGATCGTCATCGAAAGCCCTCCAGAGGAAGGCCTTCACATAGACGATGGCGCTTCCCTGGGGAAGCCCCATCAGGATCGCGAGCCGCGATCGGGATCGCGCACCGCGATTGGCCGCAGCGACACTTGCCTGAGGCCGAGCACGCCGAGCACGAAGAACAGCCAGACCGGGTCGCCGCGATGGAAGAAGAAGCTTTCGAGGAAAGCGTTAAGCGCCGTGAACAGCACCACCATCATGAAGAAGTCGCCGAGAAAGATGTTTTCCCTGCGCAACGGAATGCGCATGTAGTCGCGCAGCGGCGCGATGAGGAAGGTGTAGACCGCCACGCATAGTGCCGGAATGCCCATCAGCACGGCGATGTCGAGATAGCCGTCATGGCCGTGCACGATGGTCCTGATGTCCCAGGGCCGGTCGAATGGCTGGTCTTGGTTGAGCAAGAGCGGCGTGCCCCAGAAGCTCTCATAGCCGTAGCCGGTCCATGGCTTCTTCGCCAGCATGCTGCCGGCGAACTCCCACAGCGTCGTGCGGCCGGTATAGGTCATGCCGGGGAAATAGATCGCCGCCAGATGTTTCACAGGCGGCAGGAAGACGATGCCCAGCGTGCCGACAGCCGTGGCGATGATGGCCAGCGCAAACAGGATCGGCGTGCCGAGCCGCATGCCTATCAGGCTCGGGAACATGACGATCAGGATCGAGAACGGCACCAGGCCGGCTGTCGTCTTGGAGCCGGTGTGCAGCATGAAGATCATCGCCGCGAGGAAGATCCCGGCGCCCCAGTAGCGCTGCCCGCGCCGGTAGAGATAGAGGCCTGCGAAGCTGAGGCAGGCCATGACCGGCCCGGCAATGTTCTTGTGGGTGAACACGCCGCGCCACAGGCCGGCATGTTCGGGCTCCTGCGAGTCGGCTGTGTGCATCGCCTCGTGCGGAAAGACGATGAGGCCGAGATAGGAAAGGCCCATGACCACGACGGCGGTGAAGATGATCACCTTCGAGAAGGCCTCGGCGTCGCGCGGCAGCACCAGGATCGTCGCCATCGTCAGGATGCCGATCAGCGTGAAGGAGGCGGCGCGCATGGCCGAAGGCGGATCGGTCGACAGGATCACCGAGAGGAAAAAGAAGCCCAGCATCAACACCCAGGATGGGCTCAGCAGCGAGCGCACCACGCGCGGATCGGCAAAGGCCATCAGCGAGAAGATCGACATGGCGCCGAGCGAACCGAAGCCAAGCTGGTTGACGATGTCGCCGCCTTGACCGGTGAGTTCGGCGCCGCCCGGCTGGAACGGCCGGAACGACACCATGATGACGGTGAACAGCAGCGCGGCAATGGCGGTGGCCACGCCTTCGCGCGTGAACGCGTCGCCGAGCGGCGCGCGCTCAGTTTTTCTCAGGCTGGCGGTATTGCTCATTGGCATATCCGAATTCGGCCAGCACGCGGCCCAGCGCCACATGGACGGGGTAGATGGCGATCGCCGGCGATCGGGTCCGCGCCAGCCGGATCAGGCCGCGAAACGGCGAGGCGGCAAGCAGTGCCAGGCTCTTCAGCAACACTTTGGCGCCGGCCATTGGCGTGCCGGCGCGCTTCTTCTTTTCGACCAGTGTCGAGATGACGCCGTTGCGCAGGCTGCGGGCGCGGATCCAGTCGGCTTCGATACGCCGCGCCGGAACGGTTTCCAGCACCTTGGCCTCGGCGCACCAGCCCAGCACAAAGCCCTTTTGCACCGACCGGCTGAGAAAGTCGGAATCGCCGCCGCCCATGAAATTGAATCTGAGATCGAGAAAGGGCGGACCCATGGCGATCAGCACGTTGCGCCCGACCAGAAGATTGCCCGACGAATAGAGCGCCGGCACGCGTCCGGTTTCCCGGTAAGGCGGCGCGAACACCGGATGCTCTGCCCATCGCGCATGGGCGGGGTCGGCAAACACGGGCACCTGCGGGCCGCCGACAATGTCGGCGCCGAGCGTTTCGGCAGCCAGGCACATCCGTTCCAGCCACTGCGGATCGGCGATCTCGTCGTCGTCGATGACCAGCAGATGCCTGAAGTTCGGGAATTGCAGGATGGCTGTCTGCCAGCCGGCATTGTAGGCGCTGCAATTGCCGCGCTCATGCGCGATGATCACCAGGCCCGGCATTTCGCCCCGCTCGAACAGCGGCAGCACCGCCTTGGCGCCGGCCCGCGCCTCGGCTTCGTTCTCCATGACGATCACGGCAAAGCGCCTGCCGGTTTGCTGCGCGCGCAGCGACGCCAGCGTTTCCAGCACCTGCTCGGGACGCTTGAAGGTCGGCAAGGTGACGACGGCTTCGACGGCCTCGACGTCAAGCCGCGGCGTGCGTCCCGCGACCGATACCGAACCGTCCGATGGCAAAGGGATCATCCGTGTCCAGCCACATGGTGAGTTGGGCTCTGGTAGCACCACGGTTGATAAGGTTTCGTTAATCACCTTGCACGGAGAAGCCCGCCAGGCAGCGGCTTTCGGCCGTCGAATGTGCAGGCTTAATCAAGGGTTCACCGCACTTTGCTACCGGCTACACCACTGGATAGGTAAGATGCATCTGCTGTTCGCCACATCGATCGTGCCCGACGGCGCTCTCGCCTCGGGCTACGAGATCGCCAACGCTGCGATCATCGCTGCCTTGCGGCGCGCTGGCGCGCGCGTCACCGTCATCGGCTTTACCTGGCCGGGGAAGCCCGCGGCCGACCCCGAAAACACCGTGGTGCTGGGTGCGATCGACGTGCGCACGGAAAATGCCTCCGCGCGGCAAAAGCTGGCCTGGGTCGGCAAGGCGCTGCTTTCGGGCCTCACCTTCGCGTCGGTCAAGCTGCGCGCCGTGTCCGACAGCGATGTTCTCGCTGCCATTGAGCGTGCCGGACCGTTTGACGGCTATGTCTTGAATTCCGTGCAGTTCGCCGGGGCCTTCGAAAAGCTGTTCGCTGAGCGGCCTTCGATCTTCGTTGCCCACAATGTCGAGCATCTTTCGGCGCGGGAGAATGCCGCTGCCGCCGACGGTCTCTTCCAGCGCCTGCTGTTTCGCCGCGAGGCGAGGCTGCTCAAGACCGTCGAAGAGCGTCTCTGCCGCCGGGCGCGCTTCGTCTTCACCCTGGCCGAGGAAGACCGCGCCGCACTCGGTGTCGCCTCCGACAACCGCTCGGCGGTGCTGCCGCTGGTGACCGGTGCCCAGGCGCCAACCCTGAAAAGCCCGCGCCGCACCGATTGCGACGCCGCCCTGATCGGCACCTGGACCTGGCAGCCGAACCGCATCGGCCTCGACTGGTTCCTGGGCAAGGTCGTGCCGCATCTGCGGCCCGATTTCCGCATCCGCATTGCGGGCCACATGCCTTCGGGCGTCGCGTCGAAGCACCCGGGTGTCGAATTTGTCGGCCGCGTGCCCGACGCGCAAGCTTTCGTGCGCGGTGGTGCCGTCATCCCGCTGATCAGCACCGCCGGCAGCGGCGTCCAGTTGAAGACCATCGAAACCTTCGAGCTCGGCCTGCCTTCGGTCGCCACCAGCCGTTCGCTGCGCGGCATCGACCACCGTCCTTCCAATTGCGTCGTCACCGACGATCCCGTTGCCTTCGCCAGGGCGCTCGAGGCTGCGGCGGCCGACATCCGCGACGTTGACGGCAGCGCGTTCCGGGGCTCGCAGGTCAAGGCGCTCGACGCTGCCATCCGGCTCGGCCTCGAAAAGCTCGCCCCTCTCAGGCAGGAGGCGTTTGCATGAACATGCATTCCGCCCGCGCCGCGTTCGGGCTCGACACGCTGAAGACGATTCTTGGCATCCCGGTGGTTGCGGTCCGCTGGAACGATGCCATCGCCCTGCTGAACCGGCTGATTGCCGAGCGGCGCTTCACCAAGGTCAGTTTCCTCAACGCCCACAATGCCAACATCGCCTATACCGACCCGGTGTTCGCCGAAGCACTCGATGATTTCCTCATCCTGCCCGACGGCATCGGCATCGATCTGGCGGCGAGGCTCCTCTACGGGGCGCCGTTTCCCGACAATCTCAATGGTACCGATTTCGTCCCGGCCTTCCTGCAGGCCTCGACGACGCCGCTGACCGTCGGGCTGCTCGGCGCGACGCGCGTCAACGCAGAAGCGGCGTCGGTCAAGCT
>NZ_RZPB01000350.1:0-6198 GCF_003998535.1 Mesorhizobium sp. M7A.F.Ca.AU.002.02.1.1
CGGATTGTTGTCGGAAAGTCCCGAATTCGCCGACGCCTGTGCCGAAGCCGGCATTACCTTCATCGGGCCGAGGCCGGACACAATGCGGCGGCTCGGCAACAAGGTCGCGGCGCGCAATCTCGCCATCGAGGTCGGCGTGCCGGTGATCCCCGCCACCGATCCGTTGCCGGATGACATGGAGACGGTCAAGACACTAGCCAAGGAAATCGGCTATCCGGTGATGCTGAAGGCATCATGGGGCGGCGGCGGCCGCGGCATGCGGGCCATCCGCGCCGAAGCCGACCTTGCCCGTGAAGTCACCGAAGGCAAGCGCGAGGCGAAAGCCGCCTTCGGCAAGGACGAGGTCTATCTCGAAAAGCTGATCGAACGCGCCCGCCATGTCGAGGTGCAGGTGCTGGGCGATACCCATGGCAATGCCGTGCACCTGTTCGAGCGCGACTGTTCGATCCAGCGCCGCAACCAGAAGGTCGTCGAGCGGGCGCCGGCGCCCTATCTCGAAATGTCGCAGCGCGAGGAGCTTTGCGGCCATGCGCTCAAGATCGCCCGCGAGACCAGCTATATCGGCGCCGGCACGGTCGAGTTCCTGCAGGATGCCGACACCGGCAAATTCTATTTCATCGAGGTCAACCCGCGCATCCAGGTCGAGCACACCGTCACCGAGCAGGTGACCGGCATCGATATCGTCAAGGCGCAGATCCATATCCTCGACGGCTTTGCCATCGGCACACCGGAATCAGGCGTGCCGGCGCAGAAGGACATAAGGCTGAACGGCCACGCGCTGCAGTGCCGTATCACCACGGAAGATCCCGAGCACAATTTCATCCCCGATTACGGCCGCATCACCGCCTATCGCGGCGCGACGGGCTTCGGCATCCGCCTCGACGGCGGCACCGCTTATTCGGGCGCGGTCATCACCCGCTTCTACGATCCGCTGCTGGAGAAGGTGACGGCGTGGGCGCCGACGCCGGCCGAGACGATCGCCCGCATGAATCGGGCGCTGCGCGAGTTCCGCATCCGCGGCGTCGCCACCAATTTGACCTTCCTCGAAGCGATCATCAACCATCCGAGCTTCGCCGACAATTCCTACACGACCAAGTTCATCGACACGACGCCGGAACTGTTCCAGCAGGTCAAGCGCCAGGACCGCGCCACCAAGCTCATCAACTATCTCGCCGACGTCAGCGTCAACGGCCATCCCGAGACGCGCGGCCGGCCGCAGCCGAAGGCCGACGCCGCGGCACCCGTGGTGCCTTACCTCAACGGCAATGTGCCCGGCGGCAGCAAGCAGAAGCTGGATGTGCTGGGCCCGCAGAAGTTCGCCGCCTGGATGCGCGATCAGAAGGAGGTTCTGGTCACCGACACGACGATGCGCGATGGCCATCAATCGCTGCTGGCGACGCGCATGCGCACGCATGACATTGCCGGCATCGCCGGTGCCTATGCGCGTGCCTTGCCGCAGCTTCTATCGCTGGAATGCTGGGGTGGCGCCACCTTCGACGTCGCGATGCGCTTCCTCACCGAGGATCCGTGGGAGCGGCTGTCGCTGGTGCGCGAGGCGGCGCCCAATCTGCTGTTGCAGATGCTGCTGCGCGGTGCCAATGGCGTCGGCTACACCAACTATCCCGACAATGTCGTGCAGCATTTCGTCAAGCAGGCAGCAAGCGGTGGCATCGACCTGTTCCGGGTCTTCGATTGCCTGAACTGGGTCGACAACATGCGCGTCGCCATGGATGCGGTCGGAGCCGAGGGCAAGCTGATCGAAGCGGCGATCTGCTACACCGGCGATATCCTCGATCCGGCTCGGGCGAAATACGACCTCAAATACTATGTCGGCCTGGCCGGGGAATTGCAGGCGGCCGGCGCCCACATCATCGCCGTCAAGGACATGGCCGGCCTGCTGAAGCCTTCCGCAGCACGCGTGCTGTTCAAGGCGCTGCGCGAGGCGACCGACCTGCCGATCCATTTCCACACCCACGACACGTCGGGCCTGTCGGCGGCGACGGTGCTGGCGGCGGTGGAAAGCGGCGTCGACGCCATAGACGCGGCGATGGATGCCTTCTCCGGCAACACCTCGCAGCCATGCCTTGGCTCACTCGTCGAGGCGCTGAAGGGCACCGAACGCGACCCCGGTCTCGACCCGCAATGGATCAGGAAGATCTCGTTCTACTGGGAAGCGGTGCGCAACCAGTACGCCGCCTTCGAAAGCGACCTCAAGGGGCCGGCCTCGGAAGTCTATCTGCACGAGATGCCGGGCGGCCAGTTCACCAATCTGAAGGAACAGGCTCGCTCGCTCGGATTGGAGACGCGCTGGCACGAGGTGGCGCAGACCTATCACGACGTCAATCTGATGTTCGGCGACATCGTCAAGGTGACGCCGTCGTCCAAGGTCGTCGGCGACATGGCATTGATGATGGTCAGCCAGGACCTGACCGTTGCCGATGTCGAAAACCCGGATAGGGATATCGCCTTCCCGGATTCGGTCGTCTCGATGCTGCGCGGCGACCTCGGCCAGTCGCCAGGCGGGTGGCCGGTGGCGCTGCAGAGGAAGGCGCTCAAAGGCGACAAGCCGATCACGGTGCGGCCCGGCTCGCTGCTCAAGCCAGCCGACCTCAAGGCCAACCGCAAGGAAATCGAGGAGAAGCTCGAGCGCAAGCTGTCGGAATTCGAATTCGCCTCGTGGCTGATGTATCCGAAGGTGTTCACGGATTTCGCCGGCGCGCAGGAAACCTATGGGCCGGTCAGCGTGCTGCCGACGCCGACGTATTTCTACGGCATGAAGCCGGAAGACGAGATCTTCGTCGACATCGAGAAGGGCAAGACGCTGGTGGTGCGGTGCCTGGCCATCGGCGATGTCGACGAGAAGGGCATGGTCACCGTGTTCTTCGAGCTCAACGGCCAGCCGCGCCGTGTCAAGGTGCCCGACCGGGCGCATGGCGCGTCCGCCGCCAAGGCCCGCCGCAAGGCCGAACCCGGCAACGAGGCGCATGTCGGCGCACCGATGCCGGGCGTCGTTTCTGCGCTTTCGGTGGCTGCCGGCCAGGCTGTGAAGGCCGGTGACGTGCTGCTTTCCATCGAAGCGATGAAGATGGAGACGGCGCTGCATGCCGAGCGCGACGGCACGGTCGCCGAGGTGCTGGTCAAGGCAGGCGACCAGATCGATGCCAAGGATCTGCTGATCGCTTTCAGCTAATTGATACCTTCCTGGGGGATCGCTGTCCGCATCGTGGCGGCAGCGTCAGTTCGATCATCGATAACAGCTTGACCCGCCGCCGGCGGTCGGGCATCGAGCCCGCTCAATTCGCCGCTGCATGCATCCCGAGTCGCGGCGCAGAAACGATGTGGAGAAAAATATGGCCGACGATATCACCGATACCAGCCAGACTGTTGCCGCCGGCCAGCTGCGTGCCTTCATCGAGCGCATAGAGCGGCTCGAGGAAGAGAAGAAGACCATTTCCGACGACATCAAGGAAGTGTTCGCCGAGGCCAAGGGCACAGGCTTCGACACCAAGGCGATGCGCACGATCATCCGGCTGCGCAAGAAGGACCAGGCCGAGCGTCAGGAAGAGGAAACCATCCTCGATCTGTACAAGGCCGCACTCGGCATGGTGTAGAGACCGTCTGGAAATTCTACTCCGGCGGCCATCTGGTGGCGTTTTCTGCGCTTCCCTAGTTCTACTGCAATGCAGTAGAACTGAGCTCACGTACTTTAAGTACGCTCCGCTCCGGTTCTCGAAACCACCACCATATGACTCGCCGGAGCGAATTTCGAAACAGTCTCCGGCCGAGCATGATGCCGGAGCGAGCATCGAGCCATGAGCGAATTCGACTTCGGCGCCCGCCGCGCCTCTGAATTCCGCCAGCGCGGCTTCTGGACGCTGTTCGCCGAGCGGCATCCGGAAGAAAGGGCTCTGATGGCGAGGCGCGGACCCTGGTTCTGGCAGCGCGGGCTGCCCGATTTCGCCTTGGTCCTTTCCATGTATGTCGCGCCGGCGCAGAGCCAGGTCGGCGTCTTCTTCGGCCGCAACGAGAAGTTCGGCGCCACGCAAGCGTGGTCGCGGTTGAAACCGTTCCAGCCTGATATCGAAGCCCGGCTGAAGCTCAGGCCGGAACAGAGTTGCGAGGATCTCGGCATCAATTCGATGTGGCGGGTGAACTGCTATGCCGAGGACAACTGGCCAGCCATGGCCGACTGGCTGGTGACCGAATGTTCGCGTTTCGAGCGCGCGGTAACCGAAGTCCTGAGGCAGGGATAGACATCCGGTGTTGCCAGAGGGTATCGGCTCCTTTTTCCGCTCACGCTGGCAAGGCCAGGTGCCGCTCGACCGGCTGTTCTGGCGCGACCTTGTTCTTGTCGGCACGGCGCTCAACGTCGCATCTCTGGTGGCCGCGATCGTCCTGCTCGGACTGAAGCTGCCGCTGGCGCTGGTTCTGGCGGTGCATTTCGCACCGGTGCCCTACAACCTCTTTCTGACCTTTTCCGTATGGCGAACCACGGAAAAGGCCGGTGGCGCCAAGGCCTCACTGATGACGCTCGGCGCCACATTATGGCTGATCCTGACGGTCGTGGTCTGAGAGCGGACACGGGCGCCCACCGCGTTCGCCGGGTTCGGCCGGGGGGCAATGACAAGGGCGGCCGCAGCCGCCCTTTTCATTCATTCAATCGAATTTCGGTTCAGGCCGCCGGCTCGAATTTCAGCGCCACGCCGTTGATGCAATAGCGCAGGCCGGTCGGCGGCGGGCCGTCCTCGAAGACATGGCCGAGATGGCTGCCGCAGCGGGCGCAATGGCATTCGGTGCGAACCATGCCGTAGCTGCGGTCGACGGTGTTTTCGACCGAACCCGGCACCGGGTCGTTGAAGCTCGGCCAGCCGGTGCCGCTCTCGAACTTCAGCTTGGATTCAAACAAAGGCTGGTCGCAGCCGACGCAGGAAAAGGTGCCGGCGCGCTTCTCGTAGAGCAAAGCGCAACTTCCCGGCCGCTCGGTGCCGTGGCCGCGCATGACGGCATACTGCTCCGGCGTCAGCCGGGCGCGCCATTCGGCGTCGGTGCGGGTTACAGGGTAGGTGTGGGTGTCCATTCGATCTCCTCAGCCTTGCCGGCTCGCCACTACAGCGCCGCGCGCCCATCGGACGCGCAAAGGACGCTGTAGTACTTTGGTTTTGCGCATGATCCTTTCCGAACCGGAGGTTCGGGACCATGCGCGGATTGCAACCTCATATTCGCACCAAGATAGGCATTTGTTACGCGATTTGCCCGCATTTTCGATCGTGATCTTTATGCGATCGCCCTGAGATAGCGATCGACCGAAGCAGCGAACGCCGCTTTTGCGCCCCCGATGACATTCTGGTTCCACCATGCACCATAGATATGGTCGAACGCGAATGGCTCCAGTGCCGCCGCGATGCGGCGCACGGCCGCTGCATTGAGCGGAATGTAGTTCGGATAGCTGTACATGAAGCTGACATGGTGGCGCGTCGGCGTCACCTGCAAGATATCGCCGGCCAGCAAGACGTCGCCGACATCGCGTTTCCAGTGCAGCACCTGACCGCCGGCAAAGTGGCCGCCGCAGCGGATGAGCGTCAGCGAAGGGTTTATGGCCAGCGTCTCGCCTTCCCAACTGACGATCGCCTTGTGCGGTCGCATGATCCATTGGCGGTCGTCGGCATGGAGATAAATCGGCACGCCGCCAAACGCCTCGCTCCAACTGGCCATCACCGAATAATAGTGGCAGTGCGAGATGGCGATCGCCGCCAGGCCACCGCGGCGGTTGATCTCGGCCACCGCCTCGTCGCTGACCATCGAAACGCAGTCCCACAGCACGTTGCCGTGCGGCGTCTGCGCCAGCAGCGCCCGTTGGCCGATGGCGAAGCGCGGCTCGATGCCGAAGCCGAGAACGCCGGCATCGTCCTTCATAACAAGCCGGTGTCCTTCGGCAAGTTCCTCCGGCGTGATCCACGCTTGGCCCTCCCAGCGCACATATTGGCGCTCGTCCTCGCAGATCGGGCAATGTTCTGGCGGCGTCTCTGTCGCCGCGAACTGGACGCCGCATTGCAGGCAGAGGAAGCAGGTCATCGGATCTCCTGTCGGTCTTTCAGTGCTTTCTTGAAAGCTGCTTGGTCGCGCCCTCCAGCCCGGCCAGCGTCAGCGGGAACATGCGGCCGCCGAAAATGTCGCGGATCATCGCAACCGAATGGGTGT
>NZ_RZPB01000351.1:0-6196 GCF_003998535.1 Mesorhizobium sp. M7A.F.Ca.AU.002.02.1.1
GTGTCAAGGACGGTTTCGAGAAGAAGCTCGAGATCACCGGCGTCGGCTATCGCGCGGCACTTCAGGGCAAGAACCTGCAGCTGGCGCTTGGCTTCAGCCATGACGTCGTCTATGAGACGCCGCAGGGCATCACCATCACCGTGCCGAAGCCGACTGAAATCACTGTGGCCGGCATCGACAAGCAGCAGGTCGGCCAGGTTGCGGCCGAGATCCGCGAGTATCGTGGTCCCGAGCCTTACAAGGGCAAGGGCGTCCGCTACGCCGGCGAGAAGATCGTCCGCAAGGAAGGCAAGAAGAAGTAGTAGGCCTGGCCTCGAGAAGTTGAAGACTTTTCGGAAAGGGCCAAGCCAAGAGTGTAACGCCGCGGGGAGCGGTCGCGGGAGGCGCTTTCGCCTACCGCATATGGCGGCCCCCGTTTTTTGAAGGCAAGGAAGACCATCATGGGTACCAAGGAATCCACGCAGCGCCGCGCGCAGCGCGTCCGTCGTCAGATCAAGAAGGTCGCCGGCGAGCGTCCGCGTCTGTCGGTTCACCGCACGTCGAAGAACATCTATGTGCAGGTCATCGACGACGCCAAGGGCCACACCATCGCCGCCGCTTCGACGCTCGAGAAGGACTTCAAGGGTTCGCTCAAGACCGGCGCCGACACCGCTGCCGCCACCGCGATCGGCAAGCTGATCGCCGAGCGCGCCACCAAGGCCGGCGTCAAGGAAGTCGTCTTCGACCGCGGCGCTTACATCTATCACGGCCGCGTCAAGGCGCTCGCCGAGGCTGCCCGCGAAGGTGGCTTGAGCTTCTAAGCATGATCCCGAAAAGTTGCAGACTTTTCGGATAAAGATTATGCGAAGGAAATGATTTCGCCCCCGGTGACCGTTTCCCGATTTAATCGGGGCGAGGCACCGGATCTTATCAGCAACCGTGCTTCCGGAAAAAAACAAGGAACAGGATATGGCACAGGAACGTAGGGATGGCGGCCGCGGCCGCGATCGTGAAGAACGCGATGACGGCATGGTGGACAAGCTCGTCCACATCAACCGCGTCGCCAAGGTCGTCAAGGGCGGCCGTCGCTTCGGTTTTGCAGCACTCGTCGTCGTCGGCGACCAGAAGGGCCGCGTCGGCTTTGGTCACGGCAAGGCGCGCGAAGTGCCGGAAGCTATCCGCAAGGCAACTGAATCGGCCAAGCGCGACATGATTTTCGTGCCGCTGCGCTCGGGCCGTACGCTGCATCACGACGTCGAAGGACGCTGGGGTGCTGGACGCGTGCTGCTGCGCGCCGCCAAGCAAGGTACCGGCATCATCGCCGGTGGCCCGATGCGCGCTGTCTTCGAGACGCTCGGCATGCATGACGTGGTCGCCAAGTCGATGGGTTCGTCGAACCCCTACAACATGGTTCGCGCCACCTTCGACGCGCTGAAGAGCCAGATGCATCCCAAGGATGTGGCTGCTGCTCGCGGCATCAAGTATTCGACCCTTCAGGCCCGCCGCGGCACCGCCGTTGCGGCTGAAGAATAGTCGATCTGACCAGGGATTTTGACCATGGCCAAGAAAGCAACCAAGACCATCACCGTTGAGCAGATCGGTTCGCCGATCCGCCGTCCGAAGGAACAGCGCGCGACGCTGGTCGGCCTCGGCCTCAACAAGATGCACAAGCAGCGCACGCTGGAAGATACGCCCTCCGTGCGCGGCATGATCGCTGCCGTCCAGCATCTCGTCCGCGTCGTGGACGAGGGCTGAGCCAGAGCGCAGGAGAAGTCAGATGAAACTCAACGATCTGCGTGACAAGGACGGCGCGACGCACTCCAAGAAGCGTCTCGGCCGTGGTATCGGCTCCGGCTCCGGCAAGACCGGCGGTCGCGGCGTCAAGGGCCAGAAGGCGCGCTCCGGCGTCGCCATCAACGGCTTCGAGGGTGGCCAGATGCCGCTCTACCGGCGCCTGCCGAAGCGTGGCTTCAACAACATCTTCGCCAAGAGCTTCACCGTCGTGTCGCTGGCCCGCATCCAGGTGGCCATCGACGCCAAGAAGCTCGACGCCAAGGCAACCGTGACGGCTGAATCGCTGGTTGCCGCCGGCGTCATCCGCCGCGTCAAGGACGGCGTGCGCATCCTCTCGGATGGCGAGATCAAGGCGAAGCTCGCCTTTGACGTCGCCGGCGCCTCCAAGGCCGCGATCGAGAAGATCGAAAAGGCCGGCGGTTCGGTCAAGCTGCCGCAGGAAAAAGCAGCTGCCGAGTAACGGCAATTTGAAGCGCGATCGGCAGGAGTGGGATCCGTTTTTGCTCACGATTTCGCTTTGATCTGCTCAACGAGGCGGCCGCGTCAACGCGGCCGCTTGCATGTTTAGAGCCCGGAGCTTATCTCGTGAGCTTCGGTGAAACGCGCCGCCTGACCTCAGGGCCATCAAGCGTTACCAAGCGGAGAATCAGGCATGGCTTCGGCTGCTGAACAATTAGCCTCGAATCTGAATTTCTCGGCCTTCGCCAAGGCGGAGGATTTGAAGAAGCGCATCTGGTTCACGATCGGCGCGCTGCTGGTTTATCGCCTCGGCACCTACATCCCGCTTCCCGGTATCAATCCCGACGCCTTCGCCCAGGCCTTCTCTTCGCAGAGCAAGGGCGTGCTCGGCATGTTCAACATGTTCGCCGGCGGCGCCGTGCAGCGCATGGCGATCTTTGCGCTCGGCATCATGCCTTACATCTCCGCCTCCATCATCATGCAGCTGATGACCTCGGTCATCCCGTCATTGGAAGCGCTGAAGAAGGAAGGCGAACAGGGCCGCAAGGTCATTAACCAGTACACGCGCTACGGCACCGTGCTGCTTGCGCTGGTTCAGGCCTATGGCATTTCGGTCGGTCTGGAAGGCGGCAACGGCATCGTCAGTGACCCCGGCATGTTCTTCCGCATCTCGACCGTCGTCACGCTGGTCGGCGGCACCATGTTCCTGATGTGGCTGGGCGAGCAGATCACCGCCCGCGGCATCGGCAACGGTATTTCGCTGATCATCTTCTCCGGCATCGTCGCCGGCCTGCCGCACGCCATCTCCGGCACGCTGGAGCTTGGCCGCACCGGCGCGCTGTCGACCGGCCTGATCCTGGCGATCATCGTGCTGGCTATCGTCGTCATTGCGCTCATCGTGTTCTTCGAGCGCGCCCAGCGCCGCTTGCTGATCCAGTATCCAAAGCGCCAGGTCGGCAACCGGATGTTCCAGGGCGATACCTCGCACCTGCCGCTGAAGCTCAACACGTCGGGCGTCATTCCGCCGATCTTTGCCTCGTCGCTGCTTTTGCTGCCGGCCACCGTCGCCGGCTTCTCGCAGACGACGAACCTGCCGGCGTGGGCAAGCACCGTGCTCGCCTCGCTCGGCCACGGCCAGCCGCTCTACATGCTGTTTTATGCGGCGATGATCGTGTTCTTCGCCTTCTTCTACACCGCGATTGTCTTCAACCCGAAGGACACCGCCGACCAGCTCAAGAAGCATTCGGGCTTCATCCCGGGCTATCGTCCGGGCGAGCGCACCGCCGATTATATCGATTACGTTCTCACCCGCATCACCGTCGTCGGCGCCATCTATCTGGTGCTGGTGTGCCTGCTGCCGGAGTTCCTGATCTCGGCGACTGGCGTACCGTTCTACCTTGGTGGCACATCGCTTCTGATCGTGGTCAGTGTCACGCTCGATACGGTTGCGCAGATTCAGGGTCACCTGATCGCGCACCAGTATGAAGGCCTGATCAAGAAGTCGAAGCTGCGCGGGGGGAAGAAAGCCAGATGAGGTTGATATTGCTTGGGCCGCCAGGAGCGGGCAAGGGGACGCAAGCACAAAGACTGGTAGAAAAACACGGCATACCCCAGCTCTCGACGGGCGACATGCTGCGTGCTGCCGTCCAGGCAGGCACCGAGGTTGGCAAGCGCGCCAAGGCGGTGATGGATGCCGGTGAACTGGTGTCCGACGCGATCGTCAACGCGATCGTCGCTGAGCGTATCGATCAGCCCGACTGCGCCAAGGGGTTCATCCTCGACGGCTATCCGCGGACCCTGGTGCAGGCGGATGCGGTCGAGCAGATGCTGTCGGATCGCTCGCAGGGGCTCGACGCCGTCATTGAACTCGTGGTCGACGACAAGGCCCTGGTTGGCCGGATCGTCAAACGCGCCGACGAGGCGCAGGCCGCCGGCCTTCCCGTTCGCAAGGACGACAATCCGACCGTGTTCGAAGAGCGCCTGAGGGAATACTACAAGAAGACGTCGCCGCTGATTGGCTACTACTATGCCAAGGGCAAGCTCCGCAGTGTCGATGGCATGGCCGATATCGACGCCGTGACGGAACAGATCGAAGCGGTGCTCAAGGACGCGGTGCGGGGAAATTAACGATTGCACTTGACGGAGGCGGTTCGCTGCGGTATGGCGGCCCGTCTTCCTATCAGGCATGAGCTTTGCTTGTCCGCAAGGGCAAGGCAGCCGCATTGAACTGGAAACTCCCGCATGGGCCGGCCTCCACCGGACGCGGGGCAACTTAAGACAGCGCCGAGCCTACCTTGTTTTTGAGGATTGGCCGGCCCACATGGAGAAGGGAAGAACATGGCTCGTATAGCCGGCGTCAACATTCCGACCAACAAGCGCGTTGTCATTGCGCTTCAGTACATTCACGGCATTGGCAAGCGGTTCGCCCAGGAGATCGTCGACAAGGTCGGCATCCCGGCCGAGCGCCGCGTCAACCAGCTGACCGACGCGGAAGTGCTGCAGATCCGCGAGACCATCGACCGCGATTACCAGGTTGAAGGCGACCTGCGCCGCGAAGTCTCGATGAACATCAAGCGGCTCATGGACCTCGGCTGCTACCGCGGCCTGCGTCACCGCCGCTCGCTGCCGGTCCGCGGCCAGCGCACGCATACCAATGCGCGCACCCGCAAGGGCCCGGCCAAGTCGATCGCCGGCAAGAAGAAGTAATTTTTTTAGGGGAATAAGGGAGTAGGGGAGTAAGGCAGTAGGGAATGCCCGCCAGTCGGGTCGCGTTTTTCCCTACTCCCTTGCTGCCCTATTCCCCTACTCCCTTACGAAGGTGGAGCCGCTGGCATTACGGCGGTGTAGAGATCAACTGAAAGGACTATCATGGCCAAGGAAGCCGCTCGTGTTCGCCGTCGCGAACGCAAGAATATCTCGTCGGGCGTTGCCCACGTCAATTCGACCTTCAACAACACGATGATCACCATCACCGATGCGCAGGGCAATTCGATTGCCTGGTCGTCTGCCGGTGCTCAGGGCTTCAAGGGTTCGCGCAAGTCGACCCCGTTCGCTGCCCAGATGGCTGCCGAGGATGTTGCCAAGAAGGCCCAGGAACACGGCATGCGCATGCTCGAAGTCGAGGTCTGCGGACCCGGCTCCGGTCGTGAATCGGCACTGCGCGCCCTGCAGGCGGCCGGCTTCACCATCACCTCGATCCGTGATGTGACGCCGATCCCGCACAATGGCTGCCGCCCGCGCAAGAAGCGTCGCGTCTAAGCATTTACCGAACGCCGCGCGAGCGCCCTTGGGCGCTCCTCCGCGGCATTCCAGGTCGCCCGCCACGATTGGATGGTGGCGGGTCAACGGAAGGAAAGCATCATGATCCAGAAAAATTGGCAGGAACTGATCAAGCCGAACAAGATCGAGTTCTCGTCGAAGAAGAAGACGCTGACCACGCTGGTCGCCGAGCCTCTCGAGCGTGGCTTTGGCCTGACGCTGGGCAACGCGCTGCGCCGCGTGCTTCTGTCTTCGCTGCGCGGTGCGGCTGTTACCGCCGTGCAGATCGACGGCGTTCTACATGAATTCTCGTCCATCGCCGGTGTGCGCGAGGACGTGACCGACATCGTCTTGAATATCAAGGAAATCGCCATCCGCATGGAAGGCGATGGTCCCAAGCGCATGGTCGTTCGCAAGCAGGGACCGGGTGCGGTTCTTGCCGGCGACATCCAGACGGTTGGCGACGTCGAGATCCTCAACCCCGACCACGTCATCTGCACGCTGGACGAAGGCGCTGAAATCCGCATGGAATTCACCGTCGACACCGGCAAGGGTTACGTGCCGGCCGACCGCAACCGCGCCGAAGACGCGCCGATCGGCCTCATCCCGGTCGACAGCCTTTATTCGCCGGTCAAGAAGGTCTCCTACAAGGTCGAGAACACCCGCGAGGGCCAGGTTCTCGACTATGACAAGCTGACCATGACGA